>JAUVXY010000005.1 GCA_030603375.1 Actinomycetes bacterium
TTCAGCTATTGCTTCAGTCCGCTTTTTCAAGTCCCGAAAACATGCCACCGGCATATTTTCACATATTTCATTTCTATATTCTTTCCTAAAATTTATACGTTTCTGGTGTCGGAAGGGGGACTTGAACCCCCACGAACTATATCGTTCACAAGGCCCTCAACCTTGCGCGTCTACCAATTCCGCCATTCCGACATTTTACAATATTATAAGCAAATAATTCATTTATTTCTATAAAAATATCCTAATTAAAACAAAATTTATTAACTCGCCATGTAACTTCTTGTATTATATCATGACTGTTTTTACTCTTCTTTAGGCTTAAGGCATAAGGCAAGATGCTCCCATAGATTGCCCTCTTTGACCAAAAGATTGATGTCTTTATTTTCCTCTAGATTTTTCATTAATTCTAAGTCAACAGGAATACTGAGAATATCAATCTCTCCTTTTTCCAGCATACCAATAAGACTATTTATATCTGAATCAAATAAAAATTTTATATTGTCAATTTTTGGCTGTTCTCCAAAATAGTATTCATTCTTCTCAAGTAAAATATATTCGCCACTTACCCACTCTTTTAATTTATAAGGGCCGCAGCCAATAATATCATTTTTAAAAAGACTGCTTACTTTTTCATCTTTTTCCATTATACTTTTTGGAAATATAATGCTAAATAGCCCTTTCCAATCATCACAATAATCTCTGAAGACAATGTTGAACTCTTTTTCGTTTATAATTTCTATATCCTTTATATTTTTATAATCTTTAAAGATATCAGATACATCTGCATCCTCTATAATTGATTTAAATGTGTACCCAATATCTTCTGATGTTATTGGAGTTCCATCACTCCAATAAATATCATCTTTTAGTTTAATTTTTACTTTCAATGTACTCTCAGCACCACTTTTTCCCATAGGAGGAGGCAGTTGTTCTTCAACTAAAGCAGGCCTATACTCCCCTTCTTCATTTTTTTCCCACAATCCTTTAATTATAAGGTTACTTATGTAACCAGTATATATGCTATCAAAGATTAGTGGATTCAAGGTATAAGGCTCCTGTTTGAACCCGACTATTATATTTTTGTCTTCTTCATCTAAGTCACCATTGCGCTCAATGTCCCAGTCTTCAATATTTTTAAAAAAAAGATTATCTCTTAAATCTATGTCTACATTTTTTATTTTTTTATTATACGCGATAGAAAGCAACCTATTGTAAAGAGGTAAAATTACTGCATCACCTGCTAATTTTTCCTGAAGGTCTCTAATCAGGTTTTTTTTACTTTCAAGATCGTTTTCTTTGTAAAATTCCTGTAAATATTGATCCACTTCTTCGTTTTCATACCAATAGAAATTGTAACAATCTATATTGTCGTTAGTTTCTCTTGGAGGTATTTTATCTGAACAAAAGTAATTTTCTAATCTTCCGCCCTCGTTTGTGTACAACGCCCATATGCCAAGTTCATAATCACCTTTTTTTATATGTTCCAAATACCACTCTCTGGGAGATCTATTAAAAATCCATATATTAATTCCAATCTTTTTCAAGTCTTCTTTAATAAATTCTTCCATTATCATCCTGGAGTCACTATCGCCACTGGCGCCAATTATTATATATAATGGATTGTCTATGCCATAACCGGCATCACTTAAAAAACTTTTTGCTTTATCCGGATTATAGGAATATTCTTTCCATGCCGGAAAATAATACATTGAATCTTTTAAAAATAAGCTGTTTAAAACCTCGCCATAGCTGCCAAGTAATTCTTCTACTATCCTTTCCCTGTTAATAGCATAAAAAATAGCTTTTCTTACATTTATATCACTTAGTGGATTTTTATTTTTCTGCCTGTTTTTTAGTTCCAAAAAAAATTCTGCATCTTTTATGTCTGAGACCTGATTCTCGTCTCCTGGCTCTGCACCTTCTTTATTGTTTGGCTTGTCTTCGCTAATGTTTATTTTATCTTCATCAATATCCAGTCTTAATCCATTCCCTTCAAACTCACAGGAAATCAAAAAAATACCTCCAATAAGCATATAAATTAAAATGGAAAAAATTATAATTTTGACTTTTTTCATAGAAATAAGCCTGGTTTTAGTTTGTTTCACATTATTATTTGACATTTGGTCAAACATCCAGACTGACATATGTTGAAGATTTAATAAATTTTAATTTTGTCTTAAAACGATTTCCCGGCAAAAAAGCAAGCTGCCAGATGCTCGTTACCATTTTTAGAATAATTTTTTAACTCTGGTTCCTCTTTGCTGCAGATTTCCTCCGCATTGGGACATCTTGGGTGAAACCTGCATCCACTTGGCGGGTTAATGGGACTTGGAACATCTCCTTCCAATATAATCCTTTTTCTCTTTTTTTCCAGTTCTGGGTCAGGGATAGGTATAGCTGACAGGAGCCCTCTGGTATATGGATGAAGAGGCTTTTTGTATAGGTCCCAGCTGTCTGCCACTTCTACGATTTTGCCAAGATACATAACTCCTATTCTGTTGCTTATGTGCTTAACTACAGACAAGTCATGGGCAATAAAAAGATATGTTAAATTAAATTCTTTCTGAAGATCTGACATTAAGTTTAAAATCTGAGCCTGCACTGAAACATCAAGCGCTGACACAGGTTCATCACAAAGTATAAGTTTTGGGGTAAGAGCAAGAGCTCTTGCAACTCCTACTCTCTGCCTTTGCCCACCACTAAACTCATGCGGATACCGATTTATATGCTCAGGATTTAACCCGACTACTTTTAAAAGTTTTTTTACTTTCTTGCGCCTGTATCCTTTATTTCCTACCCCGTGAATTTCCAGAGGTTCCCCAACAATATCGCCAATAGTCATCCTCGGGGAAAGCGATGCATAAGGATCCTGAAAAATTACCTGTATTTCTCTACGTACCTTAAACATTTGCTTTCTGCTAAGTTTAAACAAATCTGTTCCATTATATAGCGCACATCCGCTTGTGGGATTAGTGAGCCTCAGTATCACTCTGGCAGTAGTAGATTTGCCACATCCGCTTTCACCAACAAGTCCAAATGTTTCACCCTCTTTAATGTGAAAGCTTACACCGTCTACAGCCTTGACAGAGCCTGTAAACTTTTGAAACAAAAATCCACTTCTTAAAGTAAAATACTTTTTTAAATTTTTTACCTCTAAAATATTGTTATTATCCATAAAATTCTTATTAAATTCTACTTAAACTTCCGTCTAAAAATTCACCAGCTCTATGGCACGCTACCCAATGGTTTTCTTCTATTTCCACAAACTGAGGATATTTTTTCCTGCATTCTTCAACAGCAAACTTACATCTTTTTCTAAATACACAGCCTTTTGGCAAATCTATTAAGCTCGGTGGCGACCCTTCTATGGGAGTTAATCTTTCTTCCTGTTTTTTATCAAGTCTGGCAATAGAACTCATTAATCCGATTGTATATGGGTGAAGAGGTTTATAATATATGTCATCAACAACTGAAAATTCAACCGGCTTGCCAGCATACATTACCATCACTCTCTTTGCATATTTTGCAACAACTCCCAGGTCATGCGTTATAATTATAATTGAGGATTTCGTCTTTTTCTTAAGTTCATTCATCAACTCAAGTATTTGTGCCTGTATGGTAACATCTAACGCAGTGGTCGGCTCATCAGCTATCAGTACACTCGGGCTATTGGCAATTGCCATAGCTATCATCACTCTCTGTTTCATGCCACCACTAAATTCATACGGATAGCTGCCCAACCTATTTTTTGCCTCAGGTATGCCTACCATCTCTAAAAGTTTCAGACATTCTTTTTTAGCTTCTTTCTTGTTTAATTTTCTATGTGTGGTAATTGATTCCATTATTTGGTTGCTAATAGTGTACACTGGGTTTAATGAAGTCATAGGATCCTGAAAAATCATGGAGATCTTATTGCCCCTAAGATTTTGAAGTTCTGCTTTACTCATTTTTAGCAAGTTTTTATCATCAAAAATTATTTCACCACCGACTATTTTGCCAATAGGCTGTTGGATTAACTTCAAAATTGACAATGCAGTTACACTTTTTCCTGATCCAGTCTCACCAACAATCCCAAGGGTTTCACCAACTTTAAGGTCAAAGCTTACTCCATCTACGGCTTTAACAATACCGCCATCGGTATAAAAATAAGTTTTTAAGTTTTTAACTTCTAAAATTTTATTATTTTCTGAAAAGCTCATTATTTGAAAAATATAATTTTATATTATGTTACTTTAATCTTGGATCAAAAGCATCTCTTAGCCCATCGCCCAACAACACAAAGCCTAAAACTGTTATCACTATTGC
This sequence comes from Actinomycetes bacterium, assembly GCA_030603375.1. GTDB lineage: Bacteria > Actinomycetota > Humimicrobiia > Humimicrobiales > Humimicrobiaceae > JAUVXY01. The sequence continues at coordinate 4,306 of JAUVXY010000005.1, forward strand.
AATACCCGGGAAAAACATCATCCATGGAGCAATATCTATGTAATTCAGAGACTCGGAAAGCATTTTACCCCATGCTGGTGTAGGAGGTTGAACACCAAGACCTAAAAAGCTCAAAGCTGCTTCTACAAGAATTGCGGACCCAACATTCATAGTTGCATAAACTATTATAGGGGCAAATGCATTTGGGAAGATATGCTTTATGATTATCCTAAAATTGCTGGCGCCAAGCGCTCTTGCTGCTTCTATATATTCCTTATTTTTTATAGACAGTATGGAACCCCTGAAGATCCTTGCAAAAGATGCCCACCCTAAAATTCCGATAGCGATAAATATATTCATAATCCCCGGCCCAAGAATAGTCATTATAACTATAGCTCCTAAAATATATGGAAAAGCAAAGAAAATATCAGCCATTCTCATTATTAAAACATCTGGTACGTTGCCAAAATAGCCCGCAATTGCACCAAAGAATAATCCTATTGTCACTGATATTCCTACTGCTATAACACCTACCTCTAAAGAAATTCTACTTCCGTATATAACTCTGCTAAAAATATCTCTGCCCAGTAAATCAGTACCGAATAAATGAGCCATACCTGGAGATAGCGATGATTCTTCCTTTACTCTCCCAATTGGATTGTAGGGAGAAACCAGAGGTGCAAAAATAGCTATTATAATTAAAAATATTATGATCCCCAAACCGATCATTGCCAGTTTATTCTTTTTAAGCCTCCTCCAGGCATCCTTATATAATGAAGACCTTGAATATTTTTTTTCCATGCCAGCGTCTTCCAATATTTCAGTAATTTCACTTTGTTCTTTTAAATCTTTTTTAATTTCAGGATACATTTTAATAAAAAAATAAAAAATTATTTTTTATACATTTAATTCTTTTTGCTCAAACCTGATTCTTGGATCTAACCAGGCATATAATATGTCCACTATTAAATTCATGGCAACAAAAATTAAAACAAGTACTATCGTTCCGCCTACCACTACAGGAGCATCTCTTTGTAAGACAGCTAGATAAATAGTTCTGCCGATTCCCGGCCAGCTAAAAACAGTCTCCGTAAGAATAGCTCCGCCCATAAGAGCGCCTAAATCCAGACCAATTAATGTGACAACCGGTATAAGGGCATTCTTTAGAGCATGTTTGGTAATTACCTTAAATTCAGGTAATCCTTTTGCATAGGCAGTTGTTATATAATCATTAGATAAGACTTCAAGCATGCTTCCTCTTGTCATCCTTGCTACAAAAGCAGTAGAAACTGATGCAAGTGTAATAGCTGGAAGCACATAATATTTAATGCTGCCGTCACCCATACCTGACATGGGGAGCCAGCCTAATTTTAAGCCAAATACTACCTGGAACATCATTCCAAGCCAAAAAACTGGTACACATACAGCCAGTGTTGTGGAAATGGTTACAAGCACATCCCAAAAACTGTATTTTTTTACTGCTGAAATTATTCCAGCAAAAATTCCAATTATAACTTCAATAACAATTGCAACCAGTGCCAACCTGATAGAATTAGGATAATGTTCGGCCAATATGTCACTGACAGGGCGCCGGTACCTGTACGAAGTACCAAGATCACCTTTGGCTAATCCACTAACATACCGCCAGTACTGTACATATAGCGGCTTATCAATGCCCATCTTCTCTCTTAGATTAGCCAGTGCCTGCTCTGTGGCACCTTTCTGGAGAATAAGACGAGCAGGATCTTCAGGAATAATATACATCAGTATAAACAATATTAATGTTACCCCAATTAATACCGGAATAACCTGCAATACTCTTTTAAAAATATAATAAAGCATTATTCTTATTTATGAATTATTTACTGAAAAATTTTCTATTATTTCATACATTAATTATGCAGCCTACATTATAAAAATGTAGGCTGCATAATATCACAAAGTTTTAAAAAATAACTTGGACTATTTTTTAATAACTTTTACCTACTCTTTTTCTAACCATACCTTGCTCAGATCATACTCTTCCATTGCGCTTAGATAAAAACCCTTAACATAAGGTTGAACTATTTGTCTTGAACCATAAAAATATATAAGTGCAAAAGCGCAATCATCAAGTATTGTTTTTTCTACTTCCCTGTATTTTGCCTGTCTTTCCTCGTCATCAGAAATTTTTCTTGTTTCAAGAAGCATCTCATCTACTACAGGATTACTGTATCCAGCATAGTTATCAGCAGATCCTGAATAGAACAGTGGAAACAGGAAATTGTCCATAGTCGGATAATCAGCCATCCAGCCTAATCTGAAGAAATTAATCTCGCCGCTTTTAGCTTTTTCAAGCATTGCGCCCCATTCATAACCTTCTATTTCTATGTTTATTCCAATTTCCTTGGCATCAGCCTGAACAGCTTCTGCAATCATTTCATGCCCGGAGCCAATGTTGAAACCTAACTTTAATGTAGGCAGGCCTTCTCCGTTTGGATAGCCGGCTTCTGCTAATTTCTCTTTGGCTTTTTCAGGATCATATGTAACAGCTGAAGCATTTTCCTTAAATCCCGGTATTCCCGGAGGCACAAACCCTGTGGCAGGAACAGAAACTCCCTCGTTTACTACGTCGCAAATATTTTGCTTGTCAATTACATAGCCTATAGCTTCTCTCAGCGCAAGGTTATCTTTAAAAGGTTCTGTGTTAATATTCATACCATAATAGTAAATTGCGAGTATCGGTTTTTTTATAACACAGTCTTTTAATTTTGGATCTTCTTCAGTTGCTTTTACTTTTCCCTGAGGGATAGAAGTATACTCTAAATTACCTGCTTTATACTCAAGGAATGCTGTGTTCTCATCAGCCATAATGACATATTTAACATCATTCAGATGTGCCTTGTCTCCCCAGTAATCATCATTTCTTTCAAGAGTTATGTACTGATCATGCTTCCATTCTACAAATTTAAATGGCCCATTACCATTTACGTGATCAGCGTATTCGTCTCCCCATTCTTCTATATCTTCTTTTGCCACAGGATAAAAGCATACATGTCCTAAGGTTTTTATAAAGTCTCCATATGGATATTTCAGTGTTACTTCCAGCGTATAATCATCCAATGCTTTTACACCAGCAAGCGTATCGGCTTTACCTTCCTGACACTCATCGTACCCAACTATAGGTTCTGCATGGTATGCAAGATACGATGCAGTTTCCTGCAGGGTAAGCCTTGACCATGAGTATACAAAATCACTTGCGACAACTTCTCTTCCGCTATGGAATTTGACACCTTTTCTTAAATGAAAGGTATAAACAAGACCATCATCGCTTACATCCCACTTTTCTGCTACTGCAGGAACGGTTTCCAAAGTTTCAGTATCGTACTTAACAAGACCCTCAAAAACCTGCCTTATTACCTGTATACCCTCGCTTTCATAGCTATTTGGTGGGTCAAGCGATACTGGCTCATTGATATAAATCCTGAAAGTTCCGCCAACCTTTTCATCTTTTGCTTTGCATCCAGTGCCAATAAACACCATACCAACCAGCGCCAGTACAATTATCAGCACTAATGCAATTTTTAATTTTCCAAAAAATTTCACCTTCGTCTCCTTTCCAAACTCTAATTTTAACCAATATTAATAATCTCCTATTTCATACCTCCTTCTTATCATAAAAAAATAAATAATATTATAGTTGTCACCGTAAATACCACAACAAACCCAACTGTAATCCTATCAAGATTTTTTTCTACAATTCCAGAACCGTCAAATGTTTCTGCTGCGCCTGAAAAAAGTCCAGAAATTCCACCACCTCTGCCAGCATGAAGCAGAATAAACAATATTATTCCCAAACACGCAATTATGTGAACACCAAAAATTATATTTAACCATATTGAACCCATCTCAACACATCCTCTTCTTTTTAGTATCTTGCTAATTATTCATTATTTTGATAATTAACTTACTATTTTATCAAAAATTAAATATTTTTTTAAATACTTTATTTATAATTTTTAAAAATTCTAAATATCAGTTTAAACATCGCTCTCAATAAGTGAGCTGCCAGTCATCTCTTCAGGCTTTTTTATATCCAGCAGATCCAGAATTGTTGGTGCCACATCACACAATCTGCAAATACCTGTTATACTATCTTCTCTTAGTTTTTTTATATTTTTATCACATAATATAAAAGGTACAGGTGAAGTTGAATGTGCAGTTATTATACTTTTATCAGCAGGGTCCATCATTTTTTCTACATTTCCATGGTCTGAAATTATAATAGCAACACCGCCAAGTTTGTCCAGTTCACCCACTACTTCTCCTACGCATTTGTCCACAACCTCTACAGCTTCTACTGCTGCATCAAAATAACCCGTATGCCCTACCATGTCAGTGTTAGCATAGTTTAATATTATAACATCATATTTTTTTTTCTGTATCTTTTCTACTACATTGTCTGTTACCTCATAGGCACTCATTTCTGGTTTTAAGTTATAAGTTGCAACTTTTGGGGAAGGTATCAGTATTCTGTCTTCGCCTTCATAAGATTTTTCTACTCCGCCGTTAAAGAAAAAAGTCACATGAGCATATTTTTCGGTTTCTGCAATTCTTAGTTGCTTTTTATTGTTTTTAGAAAGAACTTCACCTAATGTATTTGTAATCTTTCTGGGAGGAAAAGCTACGGGTGCATCAAAATTCTTATTATACTGAGTCATACATGCAAAATATACATCCGGGCAACCCTTTTCTTTTTTAAACTTATCAAAATTACTGTCAACAAATGCTTGCGTTATCTGCCTTGCTCTGTCAGGCCTAAAATTAAAAAATATTACAGAATCTCCTGTTTTAATCTTAGCTTTATCTTCATTTTCTGCATTTACAATTGCCGGAACTACAAACTCATCACCTACATCCTTCTTATAAGATTCTCCAACAACATCTGAAGCTTTATTATGCCTTGATCCTTTTCTATTGACCATGGCATCATAAGCTTTTTTTGTTCTGTCCCACCTGTTGTCCCTGTCCATAGCATAATACCTGCCGCTCACAGTGGCAATCTGGCCCACACCTTTTTCGGCTAAATATTTATCTATCTCTTCTAAATATGGTATTGCACTTCTCGGAGGGACATCTCTGCCATCAAGAAAAGCATGTATGTACAAATTCTTAACCTTATTTTTATATGCCAAATCAATCAATGCCTTGAGATGACTTATATGGCTATGCACCCCTCCGTCTGATACAAGTCCCATTATGTGGAGGCTGCTATTATTTTGTTTAGCATTATTTATTGCTTCAGCAAATACTTTATTTTTAAAAAAATCTCCGACCTTTATAGATTTTGTTATTCTCGTAAATTCCTGCAACACAACTCTTCCTGCGCCTATGTTAAGGTGTCCAACTTCTGAATTTCCCATCTGTCCGTCTGGCAGTCCAACCGCCTCGCCCGAAGCTCCTAATTTTGTATTAGGATATATTTTGTAATAATTATCCATATTAGGTGTTTTTGCAATATAAACAGCATTCCCTTCTTTTTGGTCCGATATCCCCCAGCCATCTAAAATAATTAGGCATATCGGCTTTTTAATTTTTTTTTCTTTCCTCAATGCACAAACTCCATTTATTGTAATCTGCTGTTTTATTAGTAATTTATAATTGCCAAAAAATCATCGACTTTCATGCTGGCTCCGCCAACCAGGGCTCCGTCAATATCTGTCATGGCCATAAGTTCAGTGGCATTATTTGGCTTAACGCTTCCGCCATACTGAATCCTTATTTCTTCAGCAATTTTATTTCCAAAAAGATCACCTATCTTTTTCCTTATTGCTCCGCACATAACATTGGCATCTTCAGGAGTTGCTGTCTTGCCTGTTCCAATTGCCCATATAGGTTCGTAGGCTATAGTAAGACTGCTAATATTCTTTTTATCAATACCTCTTATGCATTCTGCAAGCTGCTCTATTACAAATTCCTCAGCATTACCGCTTTCCCTGATACTCAGGTTTTCACCAATACACATTATTGGTTTTAAACCAATCCCAAAAGCTGCTTTTACTTTTTTGTTTACAACCTCGTTCTTCTCCCCGAATATTTCCCGCCTCTCACTGTGTCCAACTATTACATAGTCAACACTTAATGCTTTTAACATTTTTGGAGACACTTCACCTGTAAATGCACCAGCTTCCTCGTAAAACATATTTTGCGCACCTACTTTTATATCTATATTAATATTTTTAATAGTTTTTTTAATGCTTTCTATATCTGTAAAAGGAACGCATATGGCAACATCGCAATCATTTTTGTTCTTAAATTTATATCCAAGATCTTTTATAAAATCAACAGCCTCCAAATGAGTCATGTTCATTTTCCAGTTTCCTGCTATAAAAATTTTTCTCATAACTATCCCCTCTTTTTTTATCACACTCTAAAATATATTTTAAGACTATTTATCTAACAGTGAAGCAATACCCGGAAGTTCCTTTCCCTCGAGAAGTTCCATGGAAGCTCCTCCTCCGCTTGAAACATGAGAGAATTTGGCTGACAGATTATATTTTTTTAGTGCTGCCAGTGTATCTCCTCCGCCTGCTACAGTTACAGCAGAGCTTTCTGCAATAGCCTTTGCTATCTTCTTTGTCCCATTTTCAAAATTTTCCCATTCAAAAACCCCGACAGGTCCATTCCAGAATATTGTCCCTGCTTCAGAAATTTCATTTTTGAACAGTTCTATGCTTTTTTCACCAATATCCAGGCCCATCCAATCCATGGGAATTGATTGTGCTGATACCACTTTTCTATCAGTATCCCTGTCATATTCTTTGCCAACGACAATATCTACCGGCAGCATTAAATTAACATTATTTTTTTTCGCCAGTTCAAGCATCTCTTTTGTGTAACTAATTTGTTCATCTTCGCAAATAGATTTGCCTATCTCGCAACCTTTGGCTTTTAAAAAAGTGTAACTCATACCCCCGCCCAATATCAGGCTGTCAACCTTGCCAAGCAAGTTTTTAATTACCATAATCTTACCAGATACTTTGCTTCCGCCTAAAACAGTTAGAAACGGCCTTTTCGGAGATTCCAGCAGAGATGTTAATGTTCCAACTTCTTTTTTCATCAAAAAACCTGCTACTGCCGGGAGGAATTCAGTAACACCAACTACTGATGCATGCGCCCTATGTGCTGCTCCAAAGGCATCATTTACAAACACTTCAGCAAGCGAAGCCAGCGACTTAGCAAATTCCCTGTCATTTGACTTTTCACCAATGTCAAATCTTAAATTTTCAAGCAGGACCATATCTCCATAGTTCATTGTATTTTCGACATATTCTTTTATGCCTGGTGAAACTATGTCGTCAAATTTCTTTACCTTCCTGCCCAATAGCTTGCCAAGTTCTTTAGCAGCAGGATCAAGTCTGAACTTATCATTAACCTCGCCCTTTGGCCTTCCAAGATGGGACATCAAAATAATTTTAGCTTCATTGTCAATTAAGTATTTTATAGTAGGAAGCGATAGCTTAATCCGTGTATTATCGGTAATATTTCCTTCGCTATCTAATGGAACATTGTAGTCTACTCTCACTAATACTCTTTTTCTTTTTACATCTATGTCTTCAACTGTTTTTTTCTCAAACATTTTGCTCACTCCGATTAGAATTATTAAATAACCGAGGCAAGCTTACCCCGGTTATTTATTTTTTAATATTAGTATTTAATAATTATTTCATAATGAACTTAATCAAATCATAAACTCGGGTGGAATATCCCCATTCATTATCATACCATGTCAATACCTTAATCAGATTTCCCATTTTCATTGTACACAATGAATCAAAAATAGAAGAATAGGCATTACCTATTATGTCAGCTGATACTATCGGATCCTCACAGTATTGGAGTATTCCTTTGTATCTTTCTTCCAGTGATGCCTCTTTAAATGCATTGTTTACTTCCTCTACTGTAGCATCTTTTTCCAGATCTACCACTAAATCAACAATAGAGCCTACAGGCATGGGAACTCTCAAAGCCATTCCATTTAGCCTGCCATCAATCTCTGGTATAACCAGGCCTATTGCGCTTGCAGCACCTGTTGAGGTTGGGATAATTGAAAGTGCCGCAGCTCTGGCTCTTCTCAGGTCAGAGTGCGGAAAATCCAGGATCCTTTGGTCATTAGTATAAGAGTGTATTGTAGTCATAAAACCACTTTTAATTCCAAAGCTATCATTTAAAACCTTGCAGGTAGGAGCAAGTGCATTAGTGGTGCATGAAGCATTTGATATTATATTATGCTCTTCCTTTATATACTTGTCATCGTTAACACCTAAAACAAGCGTGATGTCTGCACCGCCACCTTTCATTGGGGCAGAAACTATAACTTTCTTAGCTCCGGCATCCAAATGTTTTTTTGCCCCTTCTCTATTTCTAAATACCCCGGTTGCTTCTAAAACTACATCTACTCCTAAATCCTTCCATGGCAGCTCTGCAGGATCCTTAATTGATGTTACCTTTATCTTTTTCCCATTAACTATCACAGCATCTTTTTCGGCCTTTACATCTTCCTCCAGCACTCTGTATACTGAATCATATTTTAAGAGATGAGAAAGAGTTTTTGTGTCTGTCAGATCATTAATGGCTACAATGTCTATATCAGCATTTTTATCATATTTTAATGCTGCCCTGAAAAACTGCCTCCCTATCCTTCCGAATCCGTTAATTCCTACTTTTATTGACACTTTTTACCTCCAATTTTAGTAATTGTTACACATTCAAAATCGTAATTTTAACAAATTTATTATAAATAATAAAGCATTATATTGTTATTATCCTGTTACTTTCTTTACTCATCTATATCTCTGTGAAATATTTTTACAGAATAACCTTTTAATTTTAAGTAATCATATATTTTGTCAGCAATTACTACAGAACGATGCCTTCCGCCAGTACACCCAACACCTATCCCCAGATAACTTTTTCCTTCTGTAATATAATTAGGAATCAAAAAATCCAGCATTTCCTCAAATATTAGCAGGAACTTTTTAGTTTCGTCACGCGATAGAACAAAATCCATAATTTCTTTATCTTTTCCGTTAAATTCTCTTAACTCATCATTATAAAATGGATTAGGTAAAAACCTTACATCAATAATAATATCCGAGTTTTCCGGTATTCCAAACTTATATCCAAACGAAGTAACTGCTATCTGAAGAAGATTGCTTTTTTCACCACCACTCATCATCTGCTCGGTTATAGCTATTCGGAGATCTTTTGGGCTCAGTAATGTAGTGTCCAGTACAAAATCCGATATTTCCCTTAATTTATGCATTTTTTCAATTTCTTTTTCTATTCCGTCATTAAGGTCCCCGTTTTCAACTAACGGATGTTTCCTTCTTGTCAGAGAAAATCTTTTCCTCAATACATTTTTTGATGACTCCAAAAACAATATTTTGTATTCTATGTTTATTTCTTTTAGCTTATCCAGTGTTTTATATATTTCATCAAAAAAATATCCGCTTCTCAAGTCTATGGCAAGTGCTATTTTATTTATATTCCTGTTTCTCTCAGAAAAAAAATCAATCAAGTTAAGCAGCAGGCGCGATGGTAAATTATCGATGCAATAATAGCCGGCATCTTCAAAATCCCTGAGAGCTTCTGTTTTGCCTGCCCCGGATAACCCTGTTATTATAACGATTTTAATTTTATTTTCCCTATCTGTTTTGCTCACTTAATCTTTCTTTATTCTTTATTTTATTATTTTTTCTTCTTTTCATAAAATATAATTTTAGAGAGTACTATACTTGTTATGCTAATTACAAGAGAAACCAATATATATCCCCAGAATCCAGAAACTTTCAATTCACTAATAAAACAATCAACAATCCATAGCATACCAGCATTAATAATAATATTAAATAGCCCCATAGTTAAAATATTTATAGGTAATGATATCACTTTAACTATGGGTTTAATCAGAAAGTTGGTCAAACCTAAAAGTATGCCTGCCAAAAAAGCAACTTTTAACCTGTCCCATACACTATCGCCAATTATATATATAAAAGGCAAAAAGTAATAAGCAATAGATATGGAAAAAGAAAGTATTATCCAATCTAAAAATATTTTTAGTAAATAAAAAATCTTACTCATTTATTTGTGTATATTATTGTAAATATTTATGGCATCCTTATGGCTTATTCCTTTTATTTTAACCAGGTCTCCTATTTTGCTTCTTCTTAGCTCATTAATAGTGTCAAATTTTTCATATATACATTTTTTCTTTTTGCTGCCAATTCCTTTAATTTCATCTAACACAGAATGTACCATGTAACTGTTCCTTAATCTCTTATGATAGCTTATAGCAAACCTGTGTGCCTCATCTCTTATCTTTACAATAATCCTCATATAGCCGCTATCTAACTCCAGTTTTACCCCATCATTGTATTTACTGCAAAATATAACTTCTTCTTTCTTTGCAATGCTTATCAAGTCTATGCCTGAAATATTTTTTTCCTTCATTGCAGCATTTGCAATGTTAAACTGAGCCTTTCCTCCATCTACTATTATTAAATCAGGTTTTATGCAAAAGCTATCGTCAGCATCAATTTTGAATTCTTTTAAATACCTGAGTCTTCTTAAAAGAATCTCTTCTATCATCCTGCAGTCATCCTGTCTGCTGACAGTTTTTATTTTAAAATGCCTATAGCTGCTCTTTAAGGGATGCCCATCAGTAAAAACAGCCATTGAACCAACCGGAAAACTATTCTTCAAATTAGAGATGTCATAGCATTCCATTCTCTTTGGTATGTTTTTTAACCCAAGTATATCTCTCAATTTTATTATATCCCCACCAGTCTTGCTGCATCCAGTATCTCTCTCAAACTTTTTTTTCTCTAAATAAAGCCTTGAATTTTTAGTAACCATGTCTATTATTTTTTTATTCCTGCCGATTTTTGGGATTTTTATTTCTACTTTTTTACTTTTTGCAATCGTCAGCCACTCAGAGAGTAGTCCCATATCCTCTATTTTTGCAGGTATATATATTTTTGATGGAATATTAATAACATCAACATAATATTTTTTTATAAAATATGATAAAATTTCCTCATTTTTAAGATGTCCAGTATTGCCTGCAGTAAAATTATTAATAATATCCAATCCGCCTTTTCTATAGGAGAACACACTTATGGCAGCTAACTTTATATCTTTGCACAAAGAAATAAAATCCAATGAGTCTTCTCCGCCTATATATATTTTTTGATTTTTTAAAAGATTATTTATGGCAGATAGCATGTCCCTCATTTTTGAAGCTTCCTCAAAATTTTTATCTTTGGAATACTGATCCATCCTTAATTTTATTCTGTTTATGATTGTTTTATCTTTACCTCTTAAAAATAACTTTATGCATTCAATATTTTCTTTATATGCACTTTCAGAAATGTTGCCAACACAGGGAGCTGAGCACAAGCCAATATGATAATTGAGGCAGGGTGATTTAAGATGGCTGCCCGGGCTGCTTCCCTTGCAATCCCTTATCTTAAATATTTTACGCAGATGTTCCAGTGTTTTCTTAATAGATTTAACATTTGTGTATGGTCCAAAATATTTTGCCCCTTCAATGTTTCTGTTTCTTGTCATAAACACTCCTGGATATTTATAACTTTCAGTTATGGCTATATAGGGATATGACTTGTCATCTTTTAGGTCTATATTGTAACGGGGTTTATTTTTTTTAATTAAGTTGCATTCAAGCACCAACGCTTCAACTTCATTATCCGTTATCACGTAATCAATTGAATTTATTTTATCTGTAAAATTAGGTGCATTAAGTTTTACGCTGCCACCACAGCCGCTTTTTCCCTGAAAATAGCTCCTCACCCTGTTGTAAAGATTTATTGCCTTTCCTATGTAAATAATTTCTCCACCAGCATCTTTAAATATATATACCCCTTCCTTTTTAGGTAAAATGCTCAAAGATTTCCCCGGCTTATTTTCTAAAAGTTTATTTTTATTTAATATTTTGCCTTGTTTACTCACTTTTTATCTGCACAATCTCTTTGTTGCTTAAAGTTTTATTTAAGTGCAGCCTCAGAAAATTTCCTGTATAGGAAGATTTAGTGCCAGCCACCTCTTCAGGAGTTCCCTGTGCAATAATTTCACCGCCTTCATTTCCTCCCTCTGGGCCAAGATCTATTATATAATCAGCAGTTTTAATCACCTCAAGATTATGCTCTATCACTACCACTGTATTCCCTAAATTTACGAGCCTGTTTAAAATCTTTAACAACTTGCTTATATCATCAAAATGAAGACCGGTTGTGGGCTCATCCAGCAGATAGAGGGTCCTGCCTGTGCTTTTTTTGGATATTTCAGTTGAAAGTTTAATCCTTTGTGCTTCTCCGCCGGAAAGAGTGGTTGAAGACTGGCCCAATTTGATATATCCAAGCCCCACATCGTTTATAAGTTCAAGTTTGTTTTTAATTCTTGGAATGTTTTTAAAAAACCTCATTGCTTCTTCTGCAGTCATATTTAATACATCATCAATGTTTTTGCCCTTATACTTTATTTGCAAAGTTTCTCTATTGTATCTTTTGCCTTTACAAACCTCGCAGGGCACATAAACATCAGGCAAGAAATGCATCTCAATTTTAATTTCACCATCGCCCTTGCAGGCTTCACATCTGCCGCCCTTTAAATTAAAACTAAACCTCCCCTGCTTGTATCCTCTTACTTTAGAATCAGAAGTCCTGGAGAACAATTCTCTTATATATGTAAACACACCGGTATAGGTAGCAGGATTAGAACGGGGAGTCCTTCCAATCGGTGATTGGTCCACAACTATTACCTTGTCTAAATTTTCATATTCAAGTATGCAGTCATGGTCCCCTGCCCTGTAGTTTGTATTCATTAAAACATTGTTAAGCGCAGGATATAGTATGTCATTTATTAACGTACTTTTACCTGAGCCTGAAACTCCTGTTATCGCAACTATTTTTCCAAGAGGGATAGTAACATCAATGTTTTTTAAATTATGTTCCCTGGCTCCTTTTATTACAATACATTTACTATTGCCCTTTCTTCTTTTTCCAGGTATCGGGATGTATTTTTCCCCGGACAAATATTTTCCGGTTATTGATCTGCTGCAGGTTAATATATCGCTTAATTTTCCACTAAATACTATTTCTCCTCCATGCACCCCTGCTCCAGGGCCGATATCTACTATAAAATCTGCCTGCCTTATAGTTTCTTCATCATGCTCTATAACTATAATTGTGTTCCCAAGGTCCCTGAGCCTTTTTAATGCATCTATCAGTTTACAGTTATCTCTCTGGTGAAGACCTATGCTTGGCTCATCTAAAATATAAAGGACCCCAACCAAACCTGAACCAATTTGCGTTGCGAGCCTTATTCTCTGTGACTCTCCGCCAGACAAAGTGCTTGCCTGTCTGCTCAAAGTCAGGTAGCCAATCCCGACATCCCTTAAAAATTTTAACCTCTCAATAATTTCTTTAATTAATCTCTCTCCTATCATTTTATCTCTGTCCGACAGACTTAATGTCTCAAGTTTGTGTATAGCTTCCTCTATTGTCAGATCGCAAAAATCAGCTATTGACATGGAGTTAATTTTAATGGCCAAACTTTCAGGTCTGAGTCTTTTCCCGCCGCAGGAACTGCATATGCGCGTACTTATAATTTCCTCAATTTTGTTTCTTTGATGATCGGACTCTGTTTCTAAATATCTTCTTCCAAGATTGTTTACAATCCCATCAAACCTCAAAGAATAATGTCTTAGCCTACCCTTGTGGTTTCTATAACTCAGCCTTATTCTCTCCCCATTTGTTCCGTATAGTATAATTCTCTTGATTTCGTCATCTAAATTATCAAATGGAGTATCTAAATCAAATCCATACTGCTCTGACAAACTCCTCATAAGCTGAGAGTAGTAATTAGAATAATTCATATTTATTATTGGAATGGCACCATCATTTATGCTTAAATCCGGATTTTTTATAATAAGGGCAGGATCAGCTTCTTTCTTTATGCCAAGACCTCCGCAGTCCCTGCATGCGCCATAAGGACTATTAAAAGAAAACATTCTTGGAGCTAGTTCCTCGAAGCTTATACCGCAATCCAGGCAGGTAAACTTTTCTGAAAAGCTATGAATTTCTCCTGTTTCCATTAGTTCAACATATACAATACCTTCGCTTTCCTTGAGAGATATTTCAACATCTTCCGAAAGTCTTTTTTTTATGTCAGGTTTTATTTTCAATCTGTCAAGTACAATTTCTATATTATGTTTTACATACCTGTCAAGTTTTATATCATCGCAGTCATCCTGTAAATTATAAATTTTTCCATCTACTTTAACCCTTACATAACCATCTTTTTTAATACTCTCAAAAGTCTTTATGTATTCGCCTTTTCTGCCTCTAGCAACAGGTGCTAAAATTTGAAACTTTGTTCCCTCCGGCAGCTGCATTATCTTATCTACTATCTGGTCCACAGTTTGCCTTGCTATTGGTTTTCCACATTTATAGCAATATGGATTCCCAATTCTTGCATACAGCACCCTCAGATAATCATATATCTCAGTTATGGTTCCAACAGTTGATCTTGGATTTTTTGAAACACCTTTCTGGTTTATGGAAACTGCAGGAGACAGGCCTTCTATTAAATCTACGTCTGGCTTCTTCATTTGCCCTAAAAATTGTCTTGCATACGAAGAAAGGGATTCCACATATCTTCTCTGCCCTTCTCCATAAATAGTGTCAAATGCAAGAGAAGACTTGCCTGATCCGCTTACACCTGTGAAAACAATGAACTTGTCTCGCGGTATTTTCAGGTTTATACTTTTTAAATTGTGTTCTCTTGCACCTTTTATTACTATTTCTTTTTTCATTATCCCGCTTCTTTACAATTCTATATTTGTAATATTCTTTATATCCTTTATTTTATCTCTAATGACAGCTGCCTTTTCAAAATCAAGCTCCCTTGCTGCCAGACTCATCTCTTCTTCTAATCCGCTTAATATGCCGGCGATCTTAGATGGATCCATATCTAACAATTTTTCTTCACTGTATCCAAGTTGCCTGTCACTAACCTTAAAACCATCCCTGCCCTTCTTTCTGGATGTTATTCCGCTTGTACGTAATATATCAGATACGTTCTTAATTATTGTTTTAGGGGTTATTTTATGTATTTTATTATATTCCGTCTGTATATTTCTTCTCCTGTTTGTTTCGTAAACTGAATTTTTCATTGAGCTTGTAATATCATCGGCGTACATTATAACCATACCGCCAGCATTTCTTGATGCTCTTCCGATAGTTTGTATCAGTGAAATCTCAGATCTTAAAAATCCTTCTTTGTCTGCATCAAGTATAACTACAAGCGACACTTCAGGTAAATCCAAACCCTCACGCAGTAAATTTATTCCAACAAGCACATCAAAATCACCTGACCTCAAACCTCTTAGTATTTCTATTCTTTCTATCGTATCTATTGTAGAATGCAGATACCTTACCCTTATATTCAAGCCAGACAGATATTCAGACAAATCTTCAGCCATTCTCTTTGTAAGGGTAGTTATAAGGACTCTTTCATTTTTTCTTACCCTTTTTTTAATTTCAGATACCAGGTCGTCTATTTGTCCACGGGTAGACCTTATTACAACTTCCGGGTCAACCAGGCCTGTGGGCCTGATTATCTGCTCTACTGCCTGAGAGCTGATATTTTTTTCGTACAATCCTGGAGTCGCAGTAGTAAAAATCACTCTTTTTACTTTTTCATTAAACTCTTCAAGTCTCAGCGGCCTGTTGTCAAGAGCAGATGGAAGTCTGAATCCATAATCCACAAGGGTTTGTTTCCTTGAACGATCTCCCTTATACATTCCTCTTATTTGCGGAACAGCAATATGCGATTCATCAATTATCACAAGAAAATCATCCGGGAAAAAGTCCAGTAAAGTATTTGGAGTTTCTCCGGGCTCTTTTCCAAGAATATGTCTTGAGTAATTTTCTATGCCTCCGCAAAATCCTATCTCGGCAATCATTTCCATGTCATATTTTGTTCTTGATTCTAACCTTTGGGCCTCAAGCAGCTTCCCATGACTTTTGAAATATCTTACTCTTTCCGTAAGTTCTTCTTCTATGCTTTTAAGCGCTCTTTCAACCCAATGCACATTAGTCAGAAAGTGAGTGGCAGGAGATATTATAATTACCTGATTTTCCCCATATGACTCACCTGTAACCGGGTTAAATTCTACAATTTTTTCCACATCATCCCCGAATAACTGAACTCTTACTGCTCTATCCTGGTAAGCTGGAAAGATTTCAACCGTATCCCCCTTTACTCTGAATTTACCATGATTGAAATCATAATCATTCCTTTCATACCTGATATTTACTAACTTCCTTATCAATTCTTCTCTTGAATATTCCTCCCCGACATTTAAAATTATTCTCTGCTTTCCATACTCGGAAGGCGAACCCAGTCCATATATGCATGAAACACTTGCAACAACAATAACATCGTTTCTGGTATAAAGAGCATTTGTTGTTGACAATCTTAATTTTTCTATTTCCTCATTAATAGAAGTATCCTTTTCAATGTACATATCTTTGCTTGGTATATAAGCCTCGGGTTGATAATAATCATAATAGCTGACAAAATATTCAACAGAATTATCCGGGAAGAATTCACTGAATTCGTTGCAAAGCTGCGCAGCAAGAGTTTTATTGGGAGCCAGCACCAGCGTAGGAAGCTGTACATTTTGTATTACATTTGCTACCGTATATGTCTTTCCAGAGCCTGTGACCCCAAGAAGAGTCTGGTATCTATAACTACTTTTAATTCCATTTGATAACTCGTAAATAGCTTTCTCCTGGTCTCCCCGGGGAGAGTAACTGGAAACTATTTTAAATTTATTGCTTGTCTTGTATTGCATTTCCAGAGTTTTCTATTTTATCTAAAACACTTTTTACTTTTTTATATAAATTGGTTTTTGAACCATTATTTTCTATAACATAGCCAGCCAGACTGTTGTTTATTTTTAAGTGCTGACCATCCAATCTAATATTTATATCTTCCTCTGTCATATCTTTATTTTTATTTTTTAAAAATTTTTTTCTTTTATTCCTTTCAGTTTTTACATGGATTACATGATCACACAAAAGGTGAAGATTGCAATCAAAAAGTATTGCGGCATCTATTACTACATAATTTTTACCACTGCTGTCATCTATGATTTTTCTTACTTTTTCTCTAATCAGCGGGAACATGATTTTGTCTAATTTTTC
>JAUVXY010000084.1 GCA_030603375.1 Actinomycetes bacterium
AGAGAGCTCTATGATTTGCTTGAAATAAAGGATCCTTTAAAGAAAATACACTTAAAACTTTAAAGGTTGTAGTGACCAAAAAAATGGTCCTAAACCACCCACACAGTGGGGTTTTATGTTTTCAAATCGAGAGTTCGGTTAACCTAAAACTAGGCCATATTTCATTTGAAAACTGCACCGCTCCAAAATAACATACCCTGTATAATTATCAAGTTATATAGGATCTTCCCTGTATTTATAGATTGCGGGTTTTGATGAGTATTTTTCTATGCCCTTAACTTCCATGTGAGGTTAAGGGTTTATAGCATTTTTAGGCTATAACTCGGCTTATAGACTAACTCCATAAAGAGTAATTGAGGTTTTAAAAAAATAGCCTTTTAAAAATTGACCTTCCCCAAAAACTTGACAGCACTCTGTTTTGAGAAAACCCTGTTTGACAGAGTGTAGTATAAGTATTATTGTTTAATATAAATATTATATTATAAAACTAAAAAATAATTCCTATAATCAAATTATAGGGAATTTGATATAAATATGAGAGGAGGCGAAAAATGAAAAAATTAGCGGTTTTTATCATTGTTTTGGCTTTGCTTTTGTTTACCTCTGTTTCAATGGTAGGAGCAGCTGGAATTGACAACCCAGCCGGTGTTCCACTATATGTGATTATCGAAGTTGATTGGAACGGTGTCTCTGAGAATGGCGACTGGACAGTCTGGGGACCTAAATGGGATCCTAAAGTTGGAGTTGGCGCACCTTTAATTGGTTGTACTGCTTGTTTAGAGATGAACTACGACTTTGAATTTAAAGGCAAGACAGTACACTTTAATGAAGTAATGGTTCCTAGTGTTGTGGCTACGCCACAAAGCCACCATGTGGTTTTGTTTGATAAAGATGGGGATGGGACATATACAGGCTCTCTATCTGCGTCACATTACTTCCCATGGGCCCCAGAGCCTGACGGTTCGCTGGTAATTCTTTATTTTGATCGCATTGACTACGAGATTACATTTGATGAGGATGGCAATGTAACTGATTTCCACTATCTGCAATACGAACATAAAAAATTAAAGTAGATTTACTGTAAGATTGCAAAAAGTAGAATTTTAAGAACGACCCTATTAGTGTAATGAAATATATATGCTAGGGGTCGTTCTATATTTATATATATCCGAAGAGTCAATAATCTCATGAAACTGCCAACCCAACTCAGAAGTTTGAATTATTTGCTTTTTAATGGTTTTGAAGGTCATTATAGGATAGCCAATCATAATATTCCAGAATTGAATACTAGTGGTACTAATCTTGGAGTGGTTCTATAAAAATGGATATGCAATGGAATAAATTCAGTTTGGGGAGCTGAATAGAAATAAAGGAGTTTATAATTCTCAAAGTTTTGGCCTGTTACTTCTATCTTACCACAACCCTAAGTAAATCTTTTAAGCATTTTTAGTTTATAACTCGGCTTATAGGCTAACTACGATTCAGAATTATAATGACCGTTACTAATAATACTTGAAAATCCTTTTCAAATTATAAAAATACCAGATACCTGCTATCAACTTGGCTTATAATTATTTACCCATTCATGTTAAAATATTGTTACTGAAGGTTATCTAAAAAAACTATAAGAGGCTAATTTGATTATGAAAGGCTTATTTATAACATTTGAAGGGCTGGATGGCTCCGGCAAGACAACTCAAATAAAACTCCTGCATGATTTTTTAAAGAAGGAGGGCCTTGATGCGGTTGTTACCATGGAGCCCGGCGGTACTGCTGTTGGAGAGAAAATCAGGGATGCTCTTTTGAGCAGAAAATATTCTGGCATGGATTATAAAACAGAAGCACTACTCTTCCTGGCTTCCAGAGCAGAGCTTATGTCTAAAGTAATAATGCCGGCGCTAAACAGTGGAAGCATTGTAATTTGCGATAGATTTTTTGATTCAACAGTTGTTTATCAGGGAATAGCAAGAAAATTAGGGAAAGAGCAAATTTTAAATATGAGCCTCTGGGCCTGCAGCAATGTAGTGCCTGACTTAACATTTTTGCTTTCAATAAAGGTTGATAAGAGTGAAGAAAGGATGAAAATTACAAACAGGGAAAAAGATAGGATTGAAGCAGAAAAAGATTTATTTAAGGAAAAAATTTGCAAGGGGTATTTAGAAATTGCAGAAGAAAATAAAGATAGATTTATAGTGCTGGATGGCGGGAAGGACATACAAAGCATATTTGGTGAAATAAAAGATAACGTGGAACGAGTTTTAAAAGAAAAAAGACTCATCTGATCTCTTTTAATTTACTTACAAAAACTTAAAAGTATATGTTGTTATGGAAATTTTAGACGGACTTGACTTCTTAGTAGAAGAGGACAGGAATAAAACAAATATCAAATTACTCAAAAATTCAGTAGAGCATAGAGATATTTCCCATGCATATTTATTTTATGGAAACAGCATGGCCCTGCTCTGCAGGCTTGCGCTGGCATTTTCTGCTTCTATTAATTGTTACAAAAGAGGTTGCGGAAGATGCGATATATGCAGAAATACATTAAAGGGAATATACCCTAATTTAAATATTGTGGAGTCTGAAGGAAATATATTAACAATAGATAAAATAATAGAACTGCAGAAATTTATGAGTGTCAGCTCATATATGCCAGGGAAAAAGATATGCGTTATTAAAAATGCTGAGATTATGAATGAGCTGGCTTCAAACAGACTTCTCAAAACATTGGAAGAACCCCCTGACGGCGGCATCTTTATTCTGCTAACCGAAGATATTTCAGCAATTCTTCCGACAATTGTTTCAAGATGCCTTGTTTTTAATTGGAATTTTAAACTGGGCCGCAGCGATGTGGAAAGTTCTGATTTTGCTGCTATTTTTAGTAGCTTAAATGATGGAATAAAGAATATGATAAAATCAAATGACAGGACTTGTGTTAATCCTTTGAACCTGAGCCTGGAGATAATCAGCATATTGAAGGAAATGGAAGAGGAAATTAAAACAACTCAGAGCAAGGAACTAAAGGAAGTTAAAAATAGCGGGGGAGACAAAGACGACATAAACAAATATTTAAAAATTTTAAAGTCAAGGCACAAAAGGCAAACAAGCAAATTTTATAAGTTGGGTATAAATCATGTTTTTGATATAATATCAGCCTGGCTGGTTGATGTACTGGTAGTCAAGTTTGGTGCCAGTGGCGAAGTTTTAAATTATAGGCAGAACTATTTATTTATTAATGAAAATTTTAAAAATGTCGAAGCAAAAGAAATCTTTCGGTTGCTGGAGACAATAGAAGAAAGCAGAGATTATTTAAATTTTTCTATTTATTTAGAGCTGACTTTGGACAATATTTTTATTAAATT
Organism: Actinomycetes bacterium; assembly: GCA_030603375.1. Lineage (GTDB taxonomy): Bacteria > Actinomycetota > Humimicrobiia > Humimicrobiales > Humimicrobiaceae > JAUVXY01. The sequence goes on from JAUVXY010000084.1 coordinate 3,363, forward strand.
CCAAAATTTGTGTTATTAATAGAACAGAGGGGATATTTGATGTTGCTAGTTGCTGGTGTAGTTTTTAGAAAAAGTGGAAGAACGCATTATTATTTTAGTGATATACAGGTGGAAGTAGGAAATGAAGTTATTTGTCATCTCGGCGATGCCATTGAACTTGGCAGAATAGTTTCGTTAGTTGCAGATGTTGTTGAAAACAACACTTCTTCTTTGAGTAAAATTATTCGCAGGGCCACATATCATGATGTATCAGTTAATGAAATAAATAAAGCCAAAGAGAAGAAAGGGTACGGGAAATTTAAGGAACTTGCAAGAGAGCATAACCTGTCTATGAAATTGATAAATGTTCGCGTAGTCTTTGACAGAAGTAAAATGATTTTTTATTTTACTTCTGGTAAAAGGGTAGATTTTAGGGGGATGGTAAAAGAGCTGGCTTCGTTTTTTAAAATTAGAATAGAGCTGCGCCAGATTGGTGTAAGAGATGAGGCAAGAATAATAGGCGGACTTGGTCCCTGCGGAATGGACCTGTGCTGCAAGAGCTTTTTGACCGATTTTCAGTCTATTTCTGTAAAAATGGCGAAAGATCAAAATCTTCCCTTGAACCCATTGAAAATATCTGGTATATGCGGGAAACTTATGTGCTGCCTAAATTATGAATATGACGAATACAGGGAATTTGCTGAAAAAGCTCCTGAAGTTGGGGTAAAAGTAGAATGTTCACAGGGGAGTGGTGTTATTAGCGGATATGAACCTCTAAAAAAATGTGTGATTGTAGAATTTGAAAATGAGAGCAAGGTTTCAGTTCCCCTGACACAGATTAAATTGGTTAAAGAAGCTGGCGATAAAAAAAATACAATTGGGGAAAAGTAGATCAGCCGATGTAGCTCAACTGGCAGAGCAGCTCATTCGTAATGAGCAGGTTATCGGTTCAAGTCCGGTCATCGGCTCCAGGAGAAATCCAATATTTAAGGGTTAAAAAACATTGATTATTAATAATTTAAAAAAGAGATTAGAAAAAAATATAAATGAATTATTGAAGGCTAAATACTTTTCTATAGATGATAATGACATGGCAAAAGTTTTAAATAATTTTAATATATCTGAACCTAAGAATAAAGATTTTGGCGATCTTTCAACAAATGTCTCCATGGTCCTGGCCCCTGTGCTGAGAGAAAATCCGCTGGTGATTGCCCGGACAATAAAAGAAGATATAATCTCAAATTGGGATGAAGTTGATAGCATAACTATTGAAAAACCCGGTTTTATAAATTTTAATTTCAAAGACAGTTTTATCAGGGAAGAGCTTAAAAAGATAATTACTGAAAAAGAATGCTTTGGTTTTAATAAAAGCGGGCAGGGAACACGGATTCAGTTGGAATATGTCAGTTCAAATCCTACAGGCAGTCTTCATATTGGGCATGGAAGATGGGGTGTGCTTGGAGATAGTCTTGCAAATATTTATTCTGCTAACGGGTATAATGTCTTTAGGGAATATTATGTAAATGATTATGGAGCACAGATAAAGAATTTTGCTAATTGTGTAAAATGCCTTTACCTCAGACATTTTAACATAGAGATTCCCTATCCAGAGGATGGCTATCCAGAAGCATCAGTATCCATTGTGGTTGGAAAAATAATTGACAAGCATGATGACAAATTCATTTTACATGGAAACGAAAATAATATCGTAGATGCGGCAGCTCTTGAGGAGGAAGCTGTTAAACTGATGGTTTCTCATATCATGGACACTCTTTCTTCTATTGGCGTAGTGTTTGACAGGTGGTTCTACGAGAAAGATTTGTATAAAGATTCTAATTTTGAAAAGGTAATAGGCAAGCTAAGAGATAAAAATGTTATTTATGAAAAAGATGGGGCTCTGTGGTTTAAATCTTCAGAATTTGGCGATGATAAAGATAGGGTGGTTGTTAGGAGTGATGGGAACCCAACTTATTTTGCATCAGATATATTGTATCTGATAAATAAAATTGAAAGAGGCTTTGGCACATTGATTTATATACTCGGGGCCGACCACCACGGCTATGTTAAGAGACTGAAAGCAGTTGGCAAGGCATTGGGAATAGATGAAGGCAGGATTGCTGTAGTTATTGGCCAGCTCGTAAGAATAATCAAAAGTGGAAAAGTTCTTAAAATGTCCAGGAGAAAGGGAAAAGTTTACACTTTAAGGGACTTAATTTTAGAAGTTGGAAAAGATTCAGTTAGATATTTCTTTTGTATGAATTCTTTTGATACCCCAATGGATTTTGACATTGATTTAGCGAAGAAAAGATCAAATCAAAATCCAGTATATTATGTACAGTATACGCATGCGCGTATTGAAAGCATTATTAGAAAGATAAAAAGCAGCACCGATACGGATATAGACAATTTTAACCTGGATGAAATAAATATTTCAGAGATGGAATTTAAAACTAAAACCGAAAGGGATCTTGCGAAGGCAATGATTATGTACCCTGATGTAATTTACAATAGCTGTAAAAATAATTCACCTTATTTTGTAACTCAATACCTGTACAAACTGGCATCTGAGTTCCATTATTTTTACAATCATTATAGAATTATTACGAAAAATAAAGTAAATTTAAACAGGCTTGCGCTGCTGCTGTTGATTAAAATAGTTCTTAAAAATGCACTGAAGATGTTGAATATAAGCGCCCCTGAGAAAATGTGATGAGAAATGGATAAAAGGAGGAGAAGAAATTGAATATGTTAATGCCAATAACCAGCAAAGTGAATGGCAAAGGGCATCTGGTTATAGGCGGATGCGATACAGTGGAGCTGCAGCAAAAATATGGGACCCCGCTGTATGTAATAGATATTGCAACTATTAAAAAGCAGTGCCGCAGCTACAGGAAAAGCTTTAACTTTACAGATTTGGAAGCTGAAGTAATATATGCCTCA
>JAUVXY010000017.1 GCA_030603375.1 Actinomycetes bacterium
ACTGCCTTTTTGGCCCGACAGCATAATCATGCAAATGTACTGTGCCTGAGCGCAAGATTTTTATCCGAAGAAGAATGTATTAAAATAGTAAAAGTCTTCATCAATGCTCCTGAAAGCAGTGAGGAGCGTCACGTGAGAAGAGTTAAGAAAATAATGGCTATTGAAGAAAGGAACAAAACCTGTGAAAAAAGATAATAACAAAAAGAAACATGAAAATCATACTTTAAACAAAGACACCGATACCGAGGTAAGAAAAATCATAGAAAGAGAACTTGCAAGACAGAAAAGCCAGTTAGTGCTGATAGCCTCTGAGAATTTTGCATCCGAAGAAGTAGTAAAAACTATGGGATCGGTACTGACAAATAAATATGCGGAAGGATATCCGGGCAACAGATACTATGGGGGTTGTGAACATATTGATGAAATTGAAGAACTTGCCATAAATAGAGCCAATAAATTATTTGGTTCAAATTACAGCAATGTTCAGCCGCACAGCGGCGTTCAGGCAAATACAGCGATTTTTTTGGCAGTGTTGAACCCTTATGACAAAGTGCTCAGCATGAACCTTAGAGATGGGGGACACCTGTCCCACGGGCACGCACAAAATCTATCCGGTAAATATTTTGAAATTCATACCTACAGCGTGGATCCGGAAACTGAACAAATTGATTATGAAAATGTAAGAAAACTAGCAAAACGTGTTCAGCCAAAACTTATGATTGCCGGTGCAAGTTCTTATTCAAGAATAATTGATTTTAACAAATTCAGGGAAATAGCTGATGAAGTTGGAGCATACCTTATGGCTGATATTGCACATATTGCAGGTCTTATAGCAAGTGACTGCCATCCAACTTCTGTTGGAGTTGCAGATTTTACAACTGCTACCACACATAAGACCATAAGAGGGCCAAGAGGCGGGCTAATTTTAGCAGATAAAAAATATTCCGGGCTGATAAACAAGTCTGTATTCCCGGGAATTCAGGGTGGTCCCCTAATGCATGTAATTGCTGCAAAAGCTGTTGCATTCAGGGAGGCAATGGAAAATTCCTTTAAGGAATACGGAAGAAGAATAATAGAAAATTCAAGAGCTATGTGCTCTTTCTTAAAAGACGAAGGATTTAGAATTGTTTCAGGCGGTACAGACAATCATCTTTTTTTAATTGATCTCACAGAGTTGGGTATGACTGGTATGGAAGCTCAAAATGTTTTATCTTCTGTGGGGATAATACTAAATAAAAATGTTATTCCATACGATAAGCTTAACCCGGATCTAACAAGTGGAATAAGGATAGGAACACCTGCAGTTACTACTCAGGGCATGGGAACAGAAGAGATGTATAAAATTGGAGAGTTAATTTCTTACACACTAAAAAACAGGGCAAATAAAACAAAACTTGATGGTGCACACAAAAAAGTCAAAGAGCTGGTAAGTAACTTCCCTGTTTATACTGACATCTGATCAGATTACAGCCTTTTGCCCCTAATAAAAGCCTGTAATATATTTTATAAAAATTCCTATGTTGGAAATTATGAGAGCAATTATGGTCGCAGGAACAGCAAGTTTAAGCCACGTTCCCCATCCAATAGAATATCCTCTCTTTTCCATGGAAGCACAGGCCACTACATTAGCAGATGCACCTATTGGGGTAAAGTTTCCACCTATATCTGCGCCCAGTGAAACTGCCCAGACCATAATAGATAAAGCTGGCACTCCTGCAAATTTCACCATATTTCCAAGAACATAAGCCATGGAAAGCGCAAGAGGAACATTATCTATTACACCGCTTGCAAGACCAGGACCCCATATAAGTACACTGAGCAATCCAGCATGGTTATCCTTAAATAGGTCTGTAAATGAGCTGGCAATGCTATTGATTACACCTGTGTGTTCAAGTCCTCCTACCACTACAAATAAACCGATAAAGAATAAAATTACCTTAAAGTCCACTTTTGATATTATATCTCTTGTCTTCTCCCTTAAAAGAAGAAGCATTATAAAGGCAGGGATCATTGTGGCAAGCGGTATTGTAAGAGAGAAATGCAAATACTTTTCTATGAAAGTATGCGTAATTAGAAAAAAAACTGCAATTCCTAAAGCACCCAGTGCAATCTTAAGCTCTCTTTTGTCTTCAATAGCTTCACCCGGGTCCATTTGTTCAAGCTCTTTTATTGATATTTTTCCTTCAGGAACCAATGATTTCCTGCTGACCATATAGCAGTAAAACAAAACTGCAATTCCTGCTAATATGGATATTGGGCCATTATTAATCACAAAGTCATTGAAGTGATAGCCAAGCTTTAGGCCTAAAATAACATTTGGCGGATCCCCTACCAGAGTTGCAGAACCACCAATATTTGCAAGGATTACTTCTGTTATTATAAGGGATCTCGCATCTATTTTTAACATTCTGCACAATTCGTAAGTTAATGAAGCAAAGAAAAGTATCACTGTTATGCTGTCCATAAATGCAGACAGAACACATGTTGCCAGAGGGAAAAATATAAATATTTTATTTGGAGAATAATTTAACCATTTAGCAATAAGCAGTGCAAGATAAGCAAAAAAACCAGAATCAGATAAAGCTGTGACTATAATAAACATACCAAAAAGCAATCCTATAGTTTCCCAGCTTACATATCCCGCAGCTTCATTCAGTGTAAATATTTTAAATAAAATGAGCAAAAGAGATCCTATAACTGCAATTACAGTTTTATCTAACTTTTCAGTTGCAATAGCTATGTACGTTATACTAAAAATAATAATAGCTACAACAGCAGGTTCCAAAAAGCTCTCCTCCAATTAATTCATTGCTTCAACAATTTTTAATATATTAAGATCAATAAAGTAATATCCTATCACACAAAAGTGGAAATACAAATTACAGCACGAGACTTGTTTTGGAAGATGAATTCTTTTTTAAAAAAATATCTTTTGCAGTTTTTACACTTTTATTGTCAGAACGCGGTCTCTTTGATTGTAGTCTTTTTCTATTTCTATTCTTTTAACATTGGGCTGCCCCTCCGCAAGCTTTTTTAAGGAACTGCTTATTTTAGGATCAGTTTCAAACACAATGTAGCACAAATCAGGTGACATAAAAGGTTTTATTTTGGAAAAAATTTTTTCGTATACTTCAAGACCGCTTTCCCCGGCAAGAAGAGAAATTTTTGGTTCATATTCTATTATTTCCCTTGGAAGTTTCTGGTAATCTTTTTCTTTGATATAAGGAGGGTTTGAAATTATTAGATTTATGTTTTTTTTATACTTTTTGAGAAATTCCGCATCATTTTCTGGAATTATGTCACACTCTATAAATTTTATATTATCTAACTTATTGCCGCTAAGAATATTTTTTGCATTTTCCATTGCTACCTTGAGGGCACTACTGCTTTTCTCTGTTGCCACTAAATGCCAGGATAGATCTCCCTTGCTATCTTCAAGTATAGTACCAATTTCAGAAGCCACACTTATAGAAATTGCCCCGCTCCCAACTCCAATTTCTAAAACAGTGACAAACTTTTTATCACTGTAAATTTCTTTAATGCAGCTCAGGGCCCTGTCCACCAATAATTCAGTTTCAGGACGTGGTATCAGTACATTTTTATCTACATATAATTTTATATTTCTAAAATATGCTTCCCCTAAGATGTACTGAATCGGGACAAATTCAAGTCTTTTAATAATAAATTTTTTATATTCTTTTAGCTCTTGCCGGGTTAAAACATAATTATATTTTAGGTAAAGCTGCATCCGCGAGAGATTAAGGACCGCACTAAGCAGAAGTTCTGATGACAATCGAGGCTGTGGTATATTCTTAGCTTTAAAAAAATTTATGGTCCAATTTAAAATTTTTTTTACGTTCCATACTTGCAAATATAATTAAACTCCTATCTTTTCCATTTTCTTTTCCTCGTCTGCTCTTCTCAAAGCACTCAGCAATTCTTCTAAATTGCCTTCCATGATTTCATCAAGCTTGTATAAAGTTAAATTAATTCTATGATCAGTTACTCTGCCCTGCGGAAAATTATAGGTCCTTATTTTCTCACTCCTGTCCCCGCTTCCTATCTGCATTTTCCTATCTTTTGCCTGCTTTTTCATCTGTTTCTGTTCTTCCATTTTTTTAAGCCTCGCCCTTAAGATCTTAAATGCCCTCTCTTTATTTTGTAATTGTGACTTCTCATCCTGGCAGCTTACAACTATTCCAGTTGGAACATGCGTTACTCTTACAGCAGAGTCCGTAGTATTTACAGATTGTCCTCCCGGACCGCTTGACCTAAACACGTCCACCCTTAAGTCTGATGGATCTATTTTTATCTCAACTTCCCTGGCTTCCGGCAGCACTGCTATTGTGGCAGTAGAGGTGTGGATTCTGCCCTGAGATTCTGTTGCGGGAACTCTCTGAACCCTGTGTACTCCAGATTCATATTTCATTATTCCATAAACATCTGTTCCCTCAATTTCAAATATAATTTCCTTAAGTCCTCCTGCACCAATAGAGCTTGAACTAAGCACTCTGTGATGCCAGTTTTTGCTTTCTGCAAATTTTGTATAAAGTCTGTACAAATCTTTAGCAAATATCGCAGCTTCATCCCCTCCTGCACCTGCTCTTACCTCCACTATAACATTTTTTTTGTCATCTGGATCTTTGGGCATTAGGGCTATTTTTATCTTCTTTTCCAGGTATTGTTTCCCTTTTATATTTTTATCCAATTCCTCTTTAAGAAATTTCTTCATTTCTTCATCTTTTTCAATTTCTAACATTCCCTCTGCTTCGTGAATTGAAGAAATAATCTCTCTATATTTTTCAGAAATTTTTATTATCCCCTCAAGCTCAGAAATTTTTTTGCCATACTCCTTTATTTTTAAAGGATTGGAAGAAACTTCAGGACTGGCAAGTTCTTTCACTAATTTTTTATAATTATTTTCATAAATTTTTAACTTTTCCAGCATCTTTGCCATTATCTTAGTTTTCCCCTGCTTCATTCTTTTCTGCTGTTAACTTTTCCTCTGCCTCAAGCACTTTGTTAAATGCCTTAATCCCCACCTCAATTTGAGAATCATCAGGCTCCCTTGTAGTGATTTTTTGCAGCAGGAGACCGGGGTAAAATATAATATTCACAATTTTATATTTGCTGAACTTTCCGGCAAATTTAATTAATTCATAAGATATCCCTGCAATTACAGGGATTAAAAGTATTCGAGACACAATTCTCCACATAATTGTCTGTTTGCCAAGCAGCGCAAAAACAAGAATTGACACAACCATCACAATGAGCAAAAAACTTGTTCCGCATCTCATATGAAGCCTGCTGTATTTTTTAACATTTTCAGGCTTTAATTCTTCGCCACTTTCATAAGCCTGTATAGTTTTATGCTCCGCCCCATGATATTGAAAGAGCCTTCTTACATCTTTTAATAACGAAATTAGTAATACATATGTTAAAAAAAAGCCAATCCTTATTAGGCCTTCCATAAAATTATATGCAACAGAATTTGCGAAAAAGTGGCTAAAGCTCCTGCCAATCAAAGTAGGAAGAACAAAAAAAACACCGACCGAAAATAAGATCGCTATTATTATCGAGACTGCCATCTCCTTTTTTGAAAATTTTATTTCTTCTTCAGTAGCCTCATTGACAGAGTAGCTGAGTGCTTTAAATCCAATCATCGTAGTCTCTATTAATATGATTATCCCTCTTATGAAAGCAAACCCCAGTACTGGATATTTTTTTATTATGGAAACACTCTTGTAAAGTTTTGTTGAAATGTTATTGCCAGGCTGTCTTACTGCAAGGGACCAGAAGTTTTTGCTCTTCATCATAACCCCTTCAATTACTGCCTGGCCGCCTATCTGGGAATTTTTACCTTCAGCCATCAGAGCCCGCTCACTTTTAGCATACTGCCACAGTTAAAATTAATTTTATGATATCTGCCTGCCTTTTCAAAGATTGCAAAACTTATCTTTTTTACAGGCTTTAGCATATTTGTTTGTTCCTCTGCATATCTCAGCAATTTAATTTTCATGTACATGCATCTTACTTATTTTTTAGTTTTTTTAAGCCTTTTCTGGAATCTTTCCACTCTTCCGCCCGCATCTATAAATTTCTGCTTTCCTGTATAAAATGGATGGCAGTTTGAGCATATCTCTACCTTTAGCTCTTTCGCTGTAGATCCAGTTTTAAAAGTAGCACCGCAGGAGCATGTAACAGTACAATCATAATATTTTGGATGTATGTCTTTCTTCATAATCTTTTACCCTCATTAAATTATTATCTTTTTTATTTTAAAGCCCATATGTTAGCATAAATATATAAATCGGTAAACATGACAGATTAAATTTCAAAACTTTATTTAAAAAAGTCCCCCGGAAGCTTGTTTATATTTTGGGTTTTAAAGAAGAATTTGTATTTTGCAAGCTAACTTTTATTGCATTTAAGAAGTTCCTGTTGTTTTTAGTTTTTTTAACATAATCAACTAATTGCTCTAGAGCTACCTGCGGTTCTTTTCCATATATAATTCTCCTTAATTTCCATACCGATTCTGCCTCTTCCTTATCCATCAAAAGCTCCTCTTTCCTGGTTCCGGATGTTGTTATATCTATTGCAGGAAATATTCTCTTGTCTGCTAATTTTCTGTCCAACTTAATTTCCATGTTCCCAGTACCCTTAAATTCTTCAAATATTACATCATCCATCCTGCTTCCTGTTTCAACTAACGCTGTAGCAAGAATTGTAAGACTACCGCCATCTTCTATATTTCGAGCTGCTCCAAAGAACCGCTTTGGCGGGAACAGCGCAGTTGAGTCCACTCCGCCTGACAGGACCCTGCCACTTGCAGGAATAGATAAATTATATGCACGGGCGAGACGGGTTATGCTATCTAAAAGAATTAGGACATCCCTTCCATGTTCCACAAGTCTCTTTGCTCTCTGCAGTACCAGCTCTGCAACTTTAATATGATTGTCTGAAGGTTGATCAAATGTAGAACTTATTACTTCACCCTTTACCGATCTTTCAATATCAGTTACTTCCTCGGGCCTTTCATCAACAAGCAGTACCATGATGTACACTTCAGGATTATTGACAGCAATGCTATTAGCTAAATCTTTTAGTATGGTAGTCTTGCCTGCCTTAGGCGGAGACACTATAAGACCTCTCTGCCCTTTCCCTATTGGAGCAACTAAATCTATTACTCGTGCTGAAATACATTCCTGGCTTGTCTCAAGCCTTAATCTCCCTATAGGATAAATAGGAGTTAGTGTTGGAAAAGGCTTTCTTTTCCTTATAGATTCCGGGTCAGCACCATTTACCTTTTCGATTCTAAGCAAAGCATTGTATTTTTCATTATCCTTTGGGGACCTAACCTGTCCATACACTTCATCTCCCTGCCTCAGATGGAATCTCCTTATTTGAGATTGAGATACATATATATCACTTGGTCCCGGCAAATATCCACTTGTTCTTAAAAAACCATAGCCATCTGCCAGCACATCCAGTATCCCTTTCCTTTTCTCTTCGTATTTTTCCTTCCTGCCGGGTGGTTCTTTTCTAGCTTTTCTTCCTTTCTCTGCCTCTTCCCCTTCTGTTTTCTCTATTTTTTCTTTTCCACCTATTTCTTCTGCTCCCTCTATTTTTTCTGGCACTTCTTCTTTATCTATAACCTCACTGCCCACTGACTCTTTTGCACCTCTCATTGATGACACCTCTAATATCCTTTTTATTAAATCTTCCTTTTTGAATCTTAGCGCTCCGGAAATATTTAACTGCTTAGCAATTCCACGCAGTTCTGGCAATAACTTTTTTTTAAGATCCTCTTCGTTTATATTTTTAATTTCTTCAACCAACTATTTCTCCTCCTTTTATACTAAAGCTTAATTAGCGCTGGCCAGCCAACACCCTCCAACTACTCAATCCCCTTGTTTTTCATATTTATTAGGTTAGCTATGCCTATAAATAATTTCATATCCCACGACATACCTATCTAGAAATACATAGCTATAAAATTTTTATTAAAATAAACCCTTGGATAAGCTATCTATGACCTTTAAGTAAAAAATTATAAGAATTTTTAGATATTTTTGGGTTTGCTAACTCTGAGCAAATTTATATAAAGCAATTAACTATATCACCATTTCTTTAAAGAATTTGGAACATGGATAGCAAGAAGAAAAACTCACCATTACATTAATTATAAAAAATAAAAAATTATATAGTTTATGATATATGCTAATTTAAAAAAAATCAAGCAAAACTTGCAGTGTGCTTATATAGCGGTATTTTTTAAAAGATTTATTTAAGGTAACTACTCCCTGCCAAATGTTGTCCGGCAGGGTGGACCCACAAATAAATAGCTTATTTGCGGGTCCCTCAACATAACTCAAACTTATTTAGCAGCTAAACTTTCGGCAGATTTTCCAATGCTTCCTTAACTTTCTCCTCAGGATACTCATAATTTTTCAGTTTGCCTGCCAAATATGCATCATAGGAAGCCATGTCAACATGCCCATGCCCGCTATGAGCTATAAGAATAGTTTTTGCTTCTCCTGTCTCCTTGCACTTTAAAGCCTCATCAATACCAGCCTTTATAGCATGATCTGTTTCAGGTGCGCTTATAATACCTTCACTTCGGGCAAAGGTTATCCCGGCTTCAAAAGTTCCAAGCTGGTGCTCAGCTCTACCTTCAACAAAGCCCAGATTGGCTAAATGGCAGATAATAGGCGCCATCCCGTGATAACGAAGGCCTCCTGCGTGAATTGGAGGCGGCATAAAATCATGTCCCAGGGTAAACATCTTCATTAGCGGTGTCAACCCTGCTTTATCACCAAAATCATAGGCATAAGGACCTTTTGTCATACTGGGAGCAGACATAGGCTCTACATTGATTATACGCAAGTCTGGCTTTGTCCCATCAATTTTGTCCCTAACAAAAGGCAGAAAGAGTCCTGCAAAGTTTGACCCTCCGCCAACACAGCCGACAATTATATCCGGATAAGCATCTGCTTTTTCCACCAGTTTTTTAGCTTCCAGGCCATTAACCGTCTGATGCAGCAAAACATGGTTAAGCACACTGCCCAGTGAATAATGAGTATCATCACGAGAAACTGCATCTTCTACAGCCTCGCTGATGGCAAGCCCCAGACTGCCGGGACAATTAGGGTCTTCTGCCAGCATAGCTCGCCCTGCTTTTGTATCCTTGCTTGGACTGGGTACACATTTTGCTCCCCATACTTCCATCATCACACGCCTGTAAGGTTTTTGATGATAACTAATTGACACCATATAAACTTTGATTTCTATACCAAAACAAGCACCTCCAAAAGCCAGAGCACTCCCCCATTGTCCAGCTCCAGTTTCGGTAGCTATACGCTTGATACCTTCTTTCTTATTATAGTAGGCTTGAGCTACAGCAGTATTGGGTTTATGGCTCCCCGGAGGGCTTGACCCTTCATACTTATAGAAAATCTTAGCTGGCGTATCAAGCGCTTTTTCTAATCTATGTGCTCTGAACAAAGTAGTAGGCCTCCATAACCTGTAGATATCTCTTACTTCTTCAGGAATTTCAATCCATCGTTCGGTGCTCACCTCCTGCTTAATAAGTTCCATGGGAAACAGTGGAGCAAGATCATCCGGAGTTATTGGTTTCCCAGTAACCGGGTGCAGCACTGGTGGCAGAGGCTCAGGCAAATCTGCCTGGATATTGTACCACTGCTTTGGTATCTCCTCCTCATCCAGCACAAACTTTGTTCTTTTGTCCATTTTATTTTCCTTTCTCTCAGCTTTCTTGTTTAGTAAAGCATTTTTAATTTCTCTTCATCTGTTCTTAGCCATTTCTGGCATTTCTTTGACATATGTAAATGTAATTATTTCTGTACCACCCCCTTATTTAAAAATCATATATTGGCTGTCCGCTCCCACGCGTATTAACCCATATAAAACAAAAAACCTCTCATAATCCCTACATAAAATAATTTATATAGAGACGAGAGGTTAAACTCCGCGGTGCCACTCTATTTCACAGCAAATTCAGTAACGCTTATATTCACTGTGCACTCATAATATCTCGGATACACTGTAATATCCTATCCTTTGATAACGGAGGAATCCGTTCTGGCTTACTCTCTACTGCTTGCTTTTCATATATGTGATTTGAGCCAGAAGCCTCACAGAGCCATTCAGCCACCAGCCTTGCAGCCGCATTCTCACCATCAGCGACTCTCTGTATGCTGCTTAGCGCTTACTATTTCTGATCACAGGCTTTATAGTTATATTTAATTTTCAAAAAACATCAATCATAATCTATGTATGATTAGTACTGAACATTAACACATTTAAAAATATTTGTCTAATATTTGCTGATTTTTTTCGTGGACAAGATTAGAAATTTGCATACTAACTACAATACTGGCTGCGCAAGGATTCCTGTTTGCACAGAAAAGAAGACCAACCATTTGATTGGTCCTCTTAGAATTAATCAATCACAAATATTTATTTTTAGTTAACTGCTTCCTTCAGTCCCTTGCCCGGTTTAAACTTGGGAACTTTTCTTGCTGGAATCTGGATAGTTTTTCCTGTCTGAGGATTTAATCCTGTTCTTGCTTTTCTTTGCACTGCCTGGAAAGTACCAAAGCCTACTAATGAAACCTTGTCACCCGTCTTAATTGCAGTAGTGACAACATCTACTAGTGTGTCAATGGCACAAGCAGCGTCTTTCTTTGTAAGACCTGCCTTGCTGCTAACCTTTTCTACCAGCTCTGTTTTGTTCATCTTCACTTCCTTTCACTATTTTTTACAAAAATTGCCTTATTTTTATATTAATTCCCTAATATATACTTTTCTTTAAACCTTATTTTTAAGAAATATCTAAATACAAGTTTGGATATTATGGCTGATTATACAATACTTTCTATGTTTTTCCAAAAAAATTTTTATTTAACCAACAAGCTTTTTTTAGTAAAACAAAAGCGGGAATCCCCGGTTTTTCAAATCCGGGATGAGAGCTATTTTTTTGTCATTTACTTTACCTATCATTTTTGGTACACTTTTTTCTAATAGGGTGGGACGCATCCGAATCTAAGCCTGTGGAGAAATCGACCGCTGCACTGCAAGTTGGCTCTGTGAAGCAGGAACCAAATCCCAAACGGGATGCACGGTAATTTATTGCCGTGAGGATGTCACTAAAACAATTTGCTGTTGCTATGCTATAATATAGCAGATAGCCAATAGCAGATAGCCAATAAATAAATTTTTGCTACTACTGGAAACAGTAGTTTTTTATATAATCAAATTTTAGCATGAAGGAGGTTCGAAATGGAAAAGTTATTACGCTTTAAAAAGGAGGATCTTACTGGTTATGCAGTTAGTTTTATGAAAAAGTTTGGTATCCCGGAAGAAGATGCAAAAATCGTTGCAGATGTATTAATTACAGCAGACATCAGGGGGACAGACTCCCATGGTTTAATCAGGCTAAATACATATTATGGAAACAGGCTGTCTAAAAAAATGATCAATCCACTTACTCCGATAAAAATAGTTTCAGAAACTGATACAACTATGTTAGTAGATGGCGGCAACGGTCTTGGACAGGTTGTTTCTTATAAAGTAATGCAAAAATGCATTGAAAAAGCAAAAAAATCTAATGTGGCCAGAGCAACTGTGCGGCACAGCAATCATTATGGCATTGCCGGATATTATTCCATGATGGCGCTAAAGCATGATATGATTGGCATAAGCCTCACAAATTCCCAGCCTCTGGTTGCTCCAACTTATGGGAAAACTCCCGTGCTTGGCACAAATCCAATTAGCTTTGCTGCTCCATCACATAAAAAATATCCATACATCCTTGACATGGCAACAAGTACAGTTCCCATAGGACGGATTAAAGTTTATGAGAAAAAGAATGAAAAAATTCCACTTGGCTGGGGCATCGATGATGATGGAAACATGACTGATGACCCAAAAAAGGTTAAAAGCGGCGGACCCGGTGCTCTTATGCCATTGGGAGGAACCGATATTATGCGAGGATACAAAGGATACGGCCTGGCGCTTATGGTAGATATTCTTTGCGGAACATTATCAGGCGGCTCAAATCTTACAGACATTGGTTTCCCCCATGATTATTCAAAAGAATCAAATATAAGCCACTTTTTTGCAGCAATTAAAATTGATGCATTCAGACCCGTTGTTGATTTTAAAAAACAATTGGACTATGTTGTTGATACATTAAAAAATTCGCCAAAAGTTGAGAGTCATGACCGAATCTACATAGCAGGGGAAAAAGAATTTGAAAATGCGGAGTATAATGAAAAACATGGTGTCCCAATCCTTGCAAAGGTAATAGATGATATCAAAAAGGATTGTGCCAATACTGGCGTTCCTTTTGATATAAAGCCAATCAGTTAAGCATAATTTTTAGATTATTTCAATTACTGCAGCAGTTAAATTGCCTTTTGCCTTCTTTATATTTCTTACTGCCTTTGTAATTTGAGATATTTTTTTAGGCGACTTAATTGCTAAAAACAGTAAATTAAAAATATTGGCTAATATACTTTTTTCAAAGAGGGCTAACAGAAAATCAGGAATATTTTCATCAACACAGTCAGAAACAGCTCTTATGCAATAAAAAGGCAAATTATTCTCAATCATTGTCTTCCCTATCCAATATGTTTCCATGTCAACAGCCTGAACATCAAATTTAGCGCCAATGTTTTTTTTCAATTCAGAATCAGCAATTACGTTGGGAACAGTGCCTCCATTTACCTTAAGTATTTTGCAGCTACTTTTTGTGCATTCACTACAATTGATATCTTTGCTGCCATAAAAATTTATACTATTGCAATCTTTGGAAAAATCAATATTTTCTAAATTTTTTATAGTTTTATACAAAACTACATCTCCAATTTGTAGATTCCCGCTGGTTGCACCACAAAATCCGATTGCCAGCGCTCTTTTACTTATACTGCTGCCTTCTAAATAATTTTTTACAATCAGTTTTGCTGCTTTTTGTGCATTGTGCTTGCCCATTCCAGTTTCAACTAAAAGTACTTCCCTGCCGCTTATTCTGCCCTTATATATTGTAGCAGCACCATTCCTGTCTATGCGTTCCACCGCCATCATCTTAATGAGCCCCGATATCTCAAATTTTAGGGCTCCGAAAATAATTGACATTGTTGGAATTTTATCTTTTACAGCTACTCCCATAAATATGTATTATCCTTACTGTTGCAAATATTAATTGTCACATTACCTCCCTGGCCTATACGCTGCTATACCACAATGGGCCTGGACATGTGGGCTAATAAATGATTATAAAATTTAATCCATAATTAGTAAAACAGCTTAGCTAATATTTATGTATTTACCTAAATTGCTATTTACACAAATACTTTATTGTTATATAATTAAACACGCCTTAAAACAATTGGAATTGTAAATTTTATAATAAATATTTTTAAGAAATGTTTTTTGTTAATTTAATTTGTATACATAAAAAATGTGCAGCCGGGATATTTCTTTTCTTCCTTTTCTCATTTTTAATATTAATCTGCCAACCGGTACCACTATATTCCTATTGCAAGTCTCCTTTTATTATGCCTCTTAATGGCAGTATCACGGTTAAGTTCAGGCAAGTTTACCGGGATGAAGAAAAAGAAATTAGCAGAAGGCACACAGGAATTGATATAGAGGGAAGATACGGGCAAAAAGTTATTGCAGCAGCAAATGGCATGGTTAGCTACATTGGTTTTTCCCCAACAGGAGGGAGGACCCTGGTAATAAAGCATAATAAAAATATAAGGACCACTTACCTAAATTTACTGCAAATATATGTTCCGGTAGGAACTTCTGTTAAGCAAGGAGAAGTTATTGCATCTATTGGTGCCGAAGATGATCCATCCAGCTCTTCGTACCATTTGCACTTTGGAATAATATATGATGGAAAATATATTGACCCGGAAGATGTGCTGGCCATAGATTACAGCAGTATTTCAAAATTTATACATCTAAAGTATTTACCTTTTGATTTTAAACTTTACTATAGCAATTAATAGATTTCCTTATTTACACGCTATTAAAATAATCCTGGATATTTTTCATTTCTTCGTCAATTTTATTAACAATATCTTCTTTGCTAACACCAAACTCTATAATATTTAAAGTAAGTTTGATCTTTACAAAAGTTTTATTTAGCATGCCTTTGATTGCCGGTTTTTTGGCTATGTCAGCTACGCTGATCTGGAGATAGTCTTCGCCATTAGTAGTAAATATTAATTTTAAATGACCTAACTTCTCACAGCCATTGTTTTTAAGATAAAGAAGCATGCTCTCAGTGATTTCTATTATCTTTTTAATGAAATCTTCTTTAGCTATAGTTTTTGCAGAAGTAATAACTACTTTTCTGGTTAGAGATATTAAATCATTTGCAGCCATATAACTTTTATAAAAAATTTATAATAAAATATTATAAACCAAGAGATTTCTATTTTAGCACAAATTAATTTTAAACTACAACACCCCAAAGTTTTGATAAATTATATTAATGTGCCTATTATAATATGTGCTCGTATATAGCCTTGCCAAAACCAGATTTATAATTCTCGTCTGTTATTAGATTTGCCGCTTCGAGTACTTTGCTATTAGAATTCTTTACTGCAATCTTAAGCCCGGCTTCTTTAAACATGCTCAGATCGTTATAGCTGTCACCAAATGCAGCTATCTCATCTCTTTTAATATTTAAAATTTTGGCAATACTGCACAGCGCATTGCCTTTAGTAGCATTCAAATTTAAAATATCAAAAAAATATTTGCCTGCCCTTACAATTTCCAGTTTATTTGAAAACTTTTTCCTGAGATAGAAATCAAGAGGGTTATCTTCTTTTATGGGAACATTTATGTCAACCGAATTTTTTGAAAAATAAGCAGTTTCTATACTATCAATTTTAATTAATTTCTCCCCTATTCTCTCAATATATTTCATGTCAGGATGATATTTTTCATAAAAAATACCTCCTTTTTCCAGCGCTGCAAGCGGCGAGTATCCCTTTTCTTTTATTGACCTTATCACATTAAAATAGTCATCTGGTTTAATTTTCACAGAATTTATTATCCTTAAGTCTTTGTTGACCACAACTGCCCCGTTCATAGTTATCTGAGGAAGCTTTAAATTTAAAAATTTAACAATCGGAAACACTGAATCAATTGATTTGCCAGTTGCTAAAATTACCCCTATGTCCTCGTCAAGACATGCAAGAATAGCTTTTTTATTTAATTCAGGAAGATTTGAATTATTATCAAGAAGCGTGCCGTCAACATCTGTGACTATCAATTTTATCATGAAAATCCTTTTTAATTATTTGCTGGTATGAGTTGCTATCCCAAAGCAGTCTTCTGCTGCTTCCATAACAGCCTCCGATAATGTTGGGTGGGAATGTATGGTATCGGCAATATACTCTATAGAAAGTTCCCCATTCATAGCTATAGCAACCTCGTGTATAAGGTCAGAAGCGCGAGGACCAATTATCTGAGCTCCAAGCACCTCTCCTGTTTCTTTGTCAGTTACAATTTTTGCAAAGCCGCTTGCCTCCCCCATAACAAAAGCTTTTCCGCTTGCGGAAAATGGGAAGTGTCCGCAGTTAACCTCTATGTTTTTCTCTCCAGCCTGTTTTTCAGTAAGCCCTACTGCTCCAATTTCAGGAGAGGTAAAAATGGCCCATGGAACAACCCTG
>JAUVXY010000048.1 GCA_030603375.1 Actinomycetes bacterium
AAATTAGAAGACCCTGATAAACTAAAAGATGAAATTAACGAACTTGTAAGTAATGGATGTGAGCTCGTAAGGGCCGCTGTTCCTGAAAAAAAATCTGTAAGTTACTTAAAATCATTAATAAAAAATAAAACATGCCCTATCCCGATAGTAGCTGATATCCAATTTGATTTCAGGCTGGCCCTTGATTGCATTGACGCAGGAGTAGATTGTGTGCGAATAAATCCGGGCAATATCGGGGGTGCCGATAAGGTTGCTAAAGTTATAGAGAAAGCCAAACAAAAAAAGATAGCTATTAGGATCGGAGTTAATTCTGGCTCGATAAATAAAAATATTTTAAGAAAAAATAATGGAAATAAAATAGATTCTGTAGTAGAAAGTGTGTTAGACAGCGTAAGATTATTTGAAAAATGCAAGTTCTATAATTTTAAAATATCCGCTAAGGCATCTTCGGTAACGGATACAGTTAATATATATGAAATATTGTCAGAAAAAGTTGACTACCCGCTGCATCTGGGGATAACCGAGGCAGGTCCCTTATTTAGGGGAAGCATAAAATCTTCGGTAGGTTTGGGAATACTCCTGTCAAAAGGCATAGGCGACACTATAAGAGTTTCTTTAACCGGAGGATCTGTAGAAGAGGTTAAGGCCGCATATATTATTTTAAACAGCTTAAATTTAAGAAAAGTAGGAGTAGACATTGTATCATGCCCTACCTGTGGGAGGACCACTGTAAATTTAGAGCAGATTGCAAATAAGATTGAGGTGCTGGCCAAAGGTGTTAAAAAAAATTTAAAATTAGCTGTTATGGGTTGCATCGTAAATGGCCCGGGTGAGGCGAAAGATGCAGATTTAGGAATAGCATTTGGAAGAGAAAAAGCAGCAATATTTGTAAAAGGGAAAGTAGTGCGGAGGGTGCGCAAAGACATAGCTTTGGAAGAGTTCGTAAAAGAATTTAAAAAGAATCTTTAATTAATAATAGAATAGGAGACTTTAGTTGAGATATTCAGAATATTTTATACCTACCTTAAAAGAAGAACCTGTTGAATCAGAGCTGGTGAGTCATTCATTATGCCTGAGAGCCGGACTTGTAAGAAAAATTGCATCTGGAATATATTCATTTTTGCCACTGGGCTTTAAAATTTTAAAAAAGATAGAAAATATAATCAGAGAAGAGATGAATAAAACAGGAGCCATTGAACTTCTCCTTCCTGTTATACAGCCCTCAAATTTATGGATTAAATCTGAAAGATGGGATGAGTATGGACCTGAAATGTTCAGGCTAAAGGACAGAGGCGGAAGGGATTTCTGTTTGGGTCCCACACATGAGGAGCTGGTCACATATTTGGCACATTTAGATATAAAATCCTATAAAGATTTGCCAATAAATCTGTATCAGATTCAAGTTAAGTTTAGGGATGAAATCAGGCCGAGGCATGGGCTGCTTAGAGCTCGGGAATTTATAATGAAGGATGCTTATAGTTTCTGTGAAAATGAAGAAGATTCAGATGAAATATACAAAAAGATGTATGAAGCTTACTCAGGCATACTTGAGAGAATTGGGCTTGAGTTTAAAGTTGTGGAGGCAGATACCGGGCTTATTGGTGGAAAATATTCTCATGAATTTATGGTTTTAGCAAAGAACGGAGAAGAGCAGCTGGTGTGTTGTCCTGATTGCGATTATTCTGCTAACTTTGAGATGTCAAAATTTACGTACAAGGAAGCCAGTAGTAATAGTGGAAACCCTAAAAGCTGCCGGGAGATTGAAGAAGTACACACGCCATCTGTAACCAGTATAGAAGAACTGGTGAAATTTTTGAAAATGCCTGTTAACAATATAGTTAAGACTATATTGTTGAATGATAAAAACAATAAAATTTATGCAGTACTCTTAAGTGGAGACAGGGAGCTGAATATAGGTAAAGTAGAAAAATTTCTAAACTTGGATTTGGAAATGGCAAATGATGAAAAGTTTACAGCTGGTCTAAGTATTGGTTATGTGGGCCCTGTTAATACAAAAAAGTCAATTGAGATATATGCAGATAATTCAATAAGGAATAGATCCAATTTTGTTGTTGGAGCCAATAGAAAGAATTATCATTTTAAAAATGTTAATTACCCGAGAGATTTTACTGTTAAGAACTGGGGAGACTTTGCCAATCCAATACAGGGCGACAAATGTATAAACTGTGGCAGTGAGCTGAAATTTGAAAAAGGTATTGAAGCGGGACACATATTTAAACTTGGTAAAAAGTATAGTGAAAAATTAGGCGCCAGATTTTTGGATAGGAATGGAAAATTAAATTCCTGCATTATGGGATGCTACGGAATAGGGGTCAGCAGAATATTAGCAGCTGCAATAGAGCAGCTGCATGATGACAGGGGAATAACCTGGCCCTCTTCGATTGCTCCATTTTTGGTTAATTTGATAACCACAAATGTCAGGGATAAGCAGCTGTTGAATGCAGCAGAGAATGTATATGATGTCTTAGAAAAAATGGGAGTTGAAGTATTGTATGATGACAGGGACGTAAGTGCCGGCATTAAATTTAAGGATTCAGATTTAATTGGAATCCCAATTCGATTTATTATAGGCAAGAAGTTTTTAGAAGGAAAGAAGATTGATGTGGAGTACAGAAAAAACTGCAGCAGAACCGAAATAGACATAGAAGACATAAAAAGGTTTATTAAAGATTTTATAAATAGAAATAACTTCTAATCTGCAATGCTTGTCTGTTATTGCTAACCTGGACAGCAGCTCATATTTTTTCTTCAGCATTGGCCATTTTAATTTGATGAATAAAGAAACAAAAAATCAATACCAAAAAATAGAAGGAGTTTTGGAAAGGATAGTTTTTAGAAATCCTGAGAATAACTATATGGTCGGTAAATTGAGAACAGAAGGTAAAGGCAGGCTGGTAACTATAATAGGCAATGCTTTTGAAATCAAATGTGGTGAAAAAATTGAGGCAACCGGCAGATGGGTCCTTAACAAAAAATATGGTGAGCAATTCGAGATTGAAAGCATTAGTACTTCAGTTCCAACAACGATTGTGGGAATAGAGAAATATTTAGGTTCAGGCTTAATAAAAGGTGTAGGACCTGTGATGGCTAAGAGAATAGTATCACATTTTAAGCTAAATACTGTAGATATACTGGACGACGAGCCTGAAAGATTATCCGAGATAGAAGGGTTTGGCAAAAGAAGAATAAAAATAATATCGGAAGAGTGGGGAAAGCATAAAGACATTAGGGAAGTAATGATTTTTCTTCAATCTTATGGAATAAGCAATCGTTATGCTGCTAAAATTTATAATAACTATGGTAAAAATTCTATAAATATTATAAAGACAAATCCTTACAGGCTGGCTGAAGATATTTTTGGAATTGGATTCAAAACTGCTGACAGGATAGCAAGGAATGCAGGCATAAAAAAAGACTCTATATTTAGGATTAAGGCAGGGGTTATTCACCTGCTTCGTGAATCTGAAAACAGGGGCCACTGCTACTGTCCGTATGAGAATTTCCTGGAAATTATAGTGAATTTTCTTGAAGTGGAGTTAGGGAAAGTAGTATGTGCGCTGAATGAATTAGAAAATGAAAACAAAATATGCATTGTTAAAGACAGCGACAGAAAAGTTTATTTAAAAAGCACATACGATGCTGAGAAATATGTATGTAAAAAATTACTAAAAATAATTGATTACAACAAAGGATCTGCTGAAGAGAGTGGTGACAGAAGCAAAAATAAAAATATTCATAAAATAATTGAAAGATTATCTGGCGAGGCTAAAATTATTCTTGACAGCGTTCAGATTGAAGCAATAAAAAAAGCAGTAACAGAAAAGCTTCTTGTAATAACAGGAAGTCCCGGAACAGGGAAAAGTACTATTTTAAATTTTGTCATAAAAATTTTTGAAAAGGAAAATAAGAAGATAGCAATAGCTGCTCCGACTGGAAGAGCTGCCAAGAGATTGAGCGAGACAACTGGCAGGGAAGCCAAGACCATTCACAGGCTTCTGGAATATAATCCAAAACTAAATAAATTTATAAAAAATGAAAAGAATCTTCTTTCTGCAGATGTTGTAATAATTGATGAAGCATCTATGCTTGACATAGTGCTGGTAAAAAATTTGTTAAAGGCTGTGATGGGAAAGGCGAAATTAATTTTCGTGGGCGATATAGACCAGCTGCCTTCTGTGGGACCGGGGAATGTTTTAAGCGATATGATAAGCTCAGAGGTGCTTTCTGTAATTAAACTTGAAAAAATATACAGGCAGGACGGAAGAAGTTTGATAATTCACAATGCGCACAAAGTTAGGGATGGTTGTTTTCCATACATAGGAAAGCCAAAATATGAGGACTTTTATTTTATTGAAAAGATAGATCCAGGCGAGGTAATTGATTTAGTTCTGCATTTGGTTTCCAAAAGAATACCGGAGAGTTTTAATTATGATCCCTTGCTGGATATACAGGTACTTGTTCCAACAAATAAAGGAATAGTCGGAGTAAATAATCTTAACGTTAAGATACAGAACAGCCTTAATACAAGCAGTTTAAAAGTAATAAGCGGAGCTGCTGAATTCAGGCTAAACGATAAAGTAATCCAGTTGAAAAATAATTATGAAAAAGACGTTTATAATGGTGATATAGGGTTTATAAAAAATATAAATCCTGAGATGGATGAAATGCAGATTGATTTTGAAGGAAGAACCGTATCGTATAATTTTTATGAATTAGATGAAATAAGCTTATCGTATGCAATTACAATTCACAAGTCGCAGGGTTCTGAGTTTAAATGCGTAATCATACCAATTTTAACCTCGCATTACATGCTACTTCAGAGAAACCTTCTTTATACTGCTATAACAAGGGCAAAAGAGCTTGCAGTGATCATTGGCAGCAAAAAAGCAATAGGAATGGCAGTAAACAGGAGTATGGTTGAAAACAGGCATACAAATCTAAAGGAATTACTTAGGAATTAATAGCAGTGCATATATGATACACTCAAAAATTAATCATCTAAAAAAATATTAATAAATCTGAGTATTTAAGGACATGGCCAATAGAATTATTAAATAACCTTTTTTGATTTGATAAAAATATTTTTTGTTGTATAGATTAAACCTCCAAACATAGCGATGAGTAGAATAGTTAGCAAAACTATAATAGAAAAAGTGAGTGCTTTACTCTCAGCAACACCGAATGCAATTAATAAAAAAATTAATGTATTTTCCCTAACGCCAATGCCTCCTATAGAAATAGGGATGTTCGAAACTATTGAAACAAGAGGCACCATAAAAATAAAATGAATAATACTTAAATTTATGCCAATAGATCTGGATATAAAATAAAAACTTGTAGAAGTTAGCATTAGAAGTGAAAGACTATAAAATAAACTTATAAATAAGGACTTGACTTCGTGTCTGTAACTGCTTAGGACCTTAAAAAAAGATTTTATTTTCTCTTCAAACTTTTGTAAAAATTTAGTTTTTTTAAATAGAATATGTATTTTAAATATTTTAGGTTTACAAAGCATAAAGATTAAAATAATAACTAAAAAAAGCATAATAAGTAAAATTATAATAAGAGGTTTATCCAAATATCTATACATACCAAATAATAAAGAAAGAATTAAATAAAATATCCCAGATACCATACCCGTGAATCTTCCCAAAAATACAGCAGATATACTTTCGTTAACAGGAACTTTTTTATTTTTACTCAAATTATAAATTCTGTAAGCATCACCTCCTATAGTTGTGGGAAGTAAATTATTATAAAAGAAACCAATAAATAGTAAGTTAAATAAATATTTTTTAGAAATAGCTGTATTCTGTGCTCTAAGAAGTATGTCCCACTTGAATATATCACCAGCTATTCCTAAAAAGTAAAAAAATATTCCTAAAATGAGAAAAAATACATCTGAATTTCTAAGTGTATTTGGTACATTCTTAAAATTATTAAGATTTATAATTATTAAAAAAGAGAAAAGGAAGACACTTACTAAAATTCTTAAAATATTTGCTGTTTTTTTATTCATTAGTAATATTAAAAATTAAAATAAAGTAAAAGAAAGATAGCAATATCAACGTTTTATGTCAATAGGCACTTGTGAGAGCTGTTATTGTTTGGTGATATTTACAAAGATATTTGGAGGTTTCTGAAAACATAAAAACCGAAAACATAAAAATTTGACATATGACGCAGTCTCTAAAAGTGTAAAGGCTGCTGGGCAGCAGATTACAAGAAGACTTCTTCACTAAGCAACGATCTTGTTGATAGAATTATTAAAGAAGGAAAAGAATTAGGAATCTATAAAAAAACGGTCCAGGAATTATTTTTGAAACTATCCCATTTTAGCAGGTATTTGGGGTGAAATAGTAGTAAAATGATTAATCCCCTGGGGCAATTCGGGGTATTGAAATATTTTCATTTTATGATATACTCTTAGAGAAATTTTAATGTAAATAGTTTAAAGATGATGGTGGGCTTGACCCACTATTTTTATTGTTTAGCTTAACTATTATAAACAAATAGGTGATTTAATTGAATAGAAAGTTAATTGCGGCGTTAAGAGAACTTGAAAAAGAAAAAGGGATAAAAATAGAAACTATAATTGAAGCGCTTGAGTTTGCTCTCAAATCAGCCTATGGGAAAAATTATGATGTTGATTATGAAAGCAGGGTAGACATAAATACAAAAACAGGTGAAATAAAAGTATATAAAATTTTGGAGGAAAACAGTGACAGTGGGGAAAGTGTGAATGAAGTAGAAGTAACCCCGGATGATTTTGGCAGAATTGCCGCACAAACTGCTAAACAGGTTATAAGGCAAAGAATTCAAGAAGCAGAACGTGAAGTTTTGTATGAAGAATTTAAGGATAGACATGGTGACATGGTGACAGGTATTATACAGCAAAGTGATGCAAGGTATACTTTAATTGATCTTGGCAGAGTAGAAGCACTGCTTCCAAGGCATGAGCAGGTTCCAAGGGAAAGATACAAGCATGGAGATAGAATCAAGTGTTATATTTCTGATATTAGAAAAACAACAAAAGGTCCGCAGATAATAGTTTCAAGAACTCACACAGGGTTAGTTAAAAGATTGTTTGAATTAGAGGTTCCTGAAATATCTGATGGTGTGGTAGAAATAAAAAATATTGCCAGGGAGGCAGGATACAGAACTAAGGCTGCAGTTAGTTCTAACGACAAAAACGTTGATCCTGTTGGTGCCTGTGTTGGCCCTAAGGGGTCCAGAGTAAGAATGATAGTAGATGAATTATGGGGAGAGAAAATAGACATAGTTGAATATAAAGATAATGCGGAAGAATTTATTAAAAATTCTCTTAGCCCTGCCAGAGTGGTAAAAGTACTTTTAGATGAGGAAGAAAAATTTGCGCTGGTTGTAGTTTCCAACGATCAGCTGTCTTTAGCAATAGGCAAAGAGGGCCAGAATGCAAGATTAGCCGCAAAATTAACAGGTTGGAAGATTGATATAAAGAGTGAAGCCCAATACGAAGAAGAGCTGGAAGAAATGAGAGTGGAAAGAGAAGAAAGAAAAGAGAAAACGGAAAAATGAGTCTTACTAGAATTTATAAAATAGCTAAAAAATATAATTTACCCTCAGGAAAAGTTGTAGAGGTATGCACCAGTCTTGGCATGGAGGTTAAAAATTATATGTCTTCTGTTAGCCCTGAGCAGGAAAAAAAAATATTAAAAATTATAAACAAAATGGAATCACAGAAAGAACCTAAGCCAAAGTCCGGGAGAAAAGTAAAAGAAAAATCCGGCATAAAGGTTAAAATAGAATCCAGGGTAAAATCAGAACTGAAGGCTGTCAGGGGGAAGGTAGAAAAAATTAAGAAAATAGCTAAAAAAGGCATAAAGGAAGAAGCTAAGATAAAATCTACGGGAAAACCTGAAAAAGAAATTAAAGCAGTGCCTAAAGATAAGGATGTGTCTAAACCCGGTGCGAAAGTTAAAAAGAAAAACGATTGGGAAGAAGGGAAAGAAATAAACATACGAAGAGTGCTGGGAATGGAATTAGATAAAGAAGAAAAAGAGGGAGGTCGCAGGATCAGGGTAACTCTGAGAAAGAAAACCTTGCCTGGAAAAAAAGATAAAGGCAAAGAAGAAACAAAAAATGGCACAAAAGGTGAAAAACCTTCCAAAATAACCGTGGAAAGACCAAGCATAAAGAAAGTCATAGAACTCCCGGAAAGTGTAACTGTAAAACAACTTTCAGAGAAAATAAACGTATCTTCAAGTGAACTAATCAAGACCTTGTTTGGTGTTGGCGAGTTTGTCAATATTAATCAAAACTTGAATAAAGATTTAATTAAAATTTTATCTCAGGAATACAATTTTAAATATAATATTGTAGGATTTAAAGATGAATTAAATGAAATTTTTAGAGATTCAGAAGAAGATCTAGTGGAGAGAGCACCAATTGTTACAGTTATGGGACACGTAGATCATGGGAAAACAACACTGCTTGATGTTATTAGAGAAACAAATGTGGCTGTGGGTGAAGCGGGAGGTATAACACAGCACATAGGTGCTTATCAGGTGGAATATAATAAAAGAAAAATAACTTTTATAGATACTCCCGGTCATGAAGCATTTACTTCAATGAGGGCAAGGGGAGCAAAAGTAACAGATATTGCAGTAATAGTTATTGCTGCAGATGACGGAATTATGCCGCAAACCGTAGAAGCCATAAATCATGCAAAAGAGGCAGGCGTGCCTATTATAATAGCTATAAATAAAATTGACTTGCCAAACTCAGATCCTGGAAAGATAAAGAAAGAGTTGACTAAATACGAGCTGGTTACTGAAGAGTGGGGTGGTGATACAATATGTATAGAGCTATCAGCTAAAAATAAAACCAATATAAAAGAGCTGCTGGAAATGGTACTGCTGGTTGCAGACATAAATGAGATAAAAGGAAACCCAAATGCAGATGGAAGCGGGATAATCATAGAGTCAAAGCTGGACAGGGGTATTGGTCCGATAGGAACAATTATTGTAAAAAGAGGGATCATAAAGGTGGGAGATTTCTTTGTTACAGGTAATTCATGCGGCAAGGTAAGATTGTTGAGAGATGAAAAAGGGAAAAGTATTAAAAAAGCAGATTTATCAAAACCAGTTAAAATATCAGGGTTCTCGATTGTTCCTAAAGCAGGGGATAAATTTTTTGTAGTTAAAAATGAGAAGGTAGCCAAGGAGTTAATAAACAAGATAAACTATGATAAAAGGATAGTAAAAACACAAGGAAGAAGAAGGCCCGTAACCCTTGAAGAGTTATCAGAAATATCAGAAGAAGAAAAAATAAAAAAATTAAGGCTAGTTTTAAAAGCAGATGCAAATGGATCCCTGGATGCTGTAGAGCAGGCATTAAGCGGAATAGAAGAAGAAAATGTAAAGATTGATATAATACACAAAGCTGTAGGAGCCATATCTAACAATGATATAATGCTGGCTTCTGCTTCCGGTGCAATAGTTATAGGCTTTGGAGTTGTTCAAACTGTAGGTGCAAAAATACTTGCAAAAGAAGAAAAAATAGATGTAAAGGCATATAGCATTATTTATAAATTAATTGACGACATTAAACTTGCATTTAAAGGTTTACTTGAGCCAGAGATACAAAAAGTGGAAAAGGGCAAAATTGAAGTTAGGGAAATATTTACTATGCCTAAAGTTGGGGTCATCGCGGGCTGTTATGTTGCTGAAGGCGCGGCAGAGAGAAATGACAGGGCCAGGCTGGTAAGGGATGAAAAGATAATCTATGAAGGTAAAATTTTATCTTTGCATAGATATAAGAAAGATGTTAAAAAAGTTGCTGCTGGTTACGAGTGCGGGGTAAGGATAGAAAATTATC
>JAUVXY010000053.1 GCA_030603375.1 Actinomycetes bacterium
GAACATGGTATGGAAGCATATAGCGGATTTCAAATATTCCAGAATGAGTAAAAAAATATTATCAACTTATTGCATGAAAGGATGGTATAAAGATGAAGCTAATTATAGCTATGATTCAACCACATAAATTGCCAGATGTAAAAAAGGAATTATTCGATAATGGAATATACAAGATGACCATAACCAATGTGCTTGGCTGCGGTCAGCAAAAAGGTTTTACTGAGACTTACAGAGGAGTAATACACGAAGTCAATCTGCTTAAAAAAATAAGACTTGAAATAGCAGTTAATGATGATTTTGTCAAACCTACTATTGAAGCAATTAAAAAAGGAGCTTACACTGGAGAAATAGGTGACGGAAAAATATTTGTATTTAACCTTTCGCAATGCATCAGAATTAGAACTGGCGAGGAAGGGGAAGATGCAATTGGATAAATAATGATACATTCAGTCTTGAGTTATTGGAATAGATATTAACAAAAAAATTAACACAGATTTAACATAGTTTTAAATTATTTTAGGCAAATTTGGTATATAATAATGCTTTTACAGGTTTTTAAAATATATTAGAACTAATGTAAGCAATTATAAAAAAGAGGGAGATGCAATGGAAAACAACGAAAAGATGAAAGAATATGTATTAAAGAAAGCTCACGACAACAACATAAAATTTATAAGACTTTGGTTTACAGATGTTCAGGGTTTTCTCAAAAGCTTTGACATTACTGTTGAAGAATTAGAAGGTGCCCTATCTGAAGGCATGGGCTTTGATGGTTCATCAGTTGAGGGTTACTCCAGAATTGAAGAAAGTGATGTTATGGCTGTACCGGACCCTAACACTTTCCAAATATTTCCACATAACTCTGATGGAAACGGAGTAGCCAGAATGTTTTGTGACATATTGGAATCCGATGGTTCTCATTTTGAAGGCGACCCGAGATGGGTTTTAAAAAGAACATTAAAAAAAGCTAAAGAAATGGGCTACACATTTTACGTAGGGCCGGAACTTGAATACTTTTACTTCAAATCTGATAATGGCATACCGGAGACGTTAGATAAGGGTGGATATTTCGATTTAACAACTTTAGATGTAGCGAAGGATCTTAGAAGAGATACTGTTATTTTTCTTGAGGCTATGGGTATTGGTGTTGAATTTTCCCATCATGAAGTGGCCCCTTCGCAGCATGAAATTGACTTAAGGTATACCGATGCTCTGACTATGGCTGATAGCGCTATGACTTATCGTATTATAGTTAAAGAAATAGCTGCTAAACATGGAGTTTATGCAACTTTTATGCCAAAGCCAATCTTCGGTGAAAATGGAAACGGAATGCATGTCCACCAGTCTCTCTTTAATGGTAACCAAAACACATTCTATGATCCTAAAGATAAATATAATTTATCACAAACTGCTAAATATTATATCGCAGGCTTACTAAAACACTGTAAAGAATTAGTTGCCGTAACAAATCAATGGGTTAATTCATATAAAAGACTTGTCCCGGGATACGAAGCTCCGGTTTATATATCATGGGCCAGAAAAAACAGGTCAACTCTGATAAGGGTGCCCGGATATAAGCCCGGAAAAGAAACATCTACGAGAGTTGAATTTAGGTGTCCTGACCCTGCCTGCAACCCTTACATCGCTTTCAGCGTAATGCTTGCCGCCGGTCTTGAAGGGATCAAAAACAAATATGTTCTTCCTGAACCAGTGGAAGAAAATATATTTAAAATGGATAAGAAGAGAAGAGAAGAAGCAGGCATAGAAACACTTCCGGATAACCTTCGTGAAGCAGTAAACTATATGGAAAGCAGCAGCTTAGTCAGAGAAACCCTTGGGGATCACATCTTCTACAAATTTATTGCAAATAAAAGAATAGAATGGGATAGATACAAAACACATGTATCCGACTATGAGCTTAATTCTTACTTGTCCATACTTTAAAATGATCTTACTGTGATACGTGCCCTTTTTAAGTAGCTGCAGAGAGCTTTTCATAACATTCTCTGGTTTTTAGTAAGTTATATGCTTGTTTTTTAATAAGCGTATAACTTACCGTAAGGCCGGTGGGTATATGGAATTAATTTGAAGAAATTATCAGCAGAGTTTTTGCCATTAGAGATCTTCTCGTCTTTTACATCAAAAAGATTAGAGTAATTATTTATGTATTTGTATAAAATTTTTCTATCTTCCCCGTCAATTTTCATTTTTCTTACTTCCTTGCCTGTCTTGCACTGTCCAGGCTCTTCTCTAATATAAATCTTCCCTCCATGCATACCTGTCCCTACATAATTTCCAACTAACCGTTTGCCGCCTACAAAGGGTATGTCTAAAACTTTTTTGCCCTTCAATCCTAACACTATAATAATGCCGCCAGCCATATACTCACCTAAAAAATCTCCTGCGCTTCCTCCTACCACTATTACCGGCACTTTTCCAGAATAGGATTTCATATTAATACCACCTCTGTAGCCAATATCTCCCTTGATATATATTTCTCCGCCTCTCATGGAATAGCCTAAAATGTCTCCAGCGTCTCCATGGATGATAATTCTGCCTGAGTTCATAGTATTGCCAACTCCATCTTGTCCGCTGCCATAAACTTCAATTACAGGTCCATCCATAAAAGCTCCCAGGTTATTCCCCGGAGTTCCATAAATCTTAATACTATTTTTATGCTCAAGACCATCCCCAATATATCTTTGACCTAAAACATTTCTTATTGTAATGCTTGGATTTGTACCATTGCTGCCGCACACTGCGTTATTGTTTGGTCCTGCTAAGAGGTTCCTAATTTTTAAATTTAACTTTCTATAATTTAATTTCTCTGCATTAATTATATAATTCATACTTCTATTCCATTTCCAACAACAAGATGTTTTCTGTACTCTTCCGGCAACTGTATTATACCAAAATCTTCCATTAATATATTATCCTTTACATTAGATATATTAATTTTATTTCTAATCAGCCCACAGTAAATTCCTGCTCTTTCTATATTACCCACTAAGATTACTCCAATTATTTTATTTTCTTTTATAACAATTTTTCTGTATAGATTTTCTTCTGGTTTAAAACTCTTAAACACCTCAAAATTTTTGTCTGCTTCGTCTTGTAAATTTGTCAATCCCATTGAAATTGATGGTATGTTTAAAATTTCTACAGAATTCATAAAAAATCCACCGCTATATTCTCTCTGCTTGCCAGCCATGTTAGCTCCAGCTATTGCGCCCTGCCTTACTGCCAGCGGCCATATAGCAATATTTCTATCTTTTTCTAAAATTATGTCCAGGCTATCCACTACATCGCCAGCAGCAAAAATATCATTTTGTGTTGTTTGCATATAACTGTCTACAACTATTCCTTTATTTAATTTAATTTTACTATTGCTTAGAAAATCTAAGTTCGGTTTAACTCCGATAGCAAGTACCAACAAATTACAATCTACTTTTCTACCATCTCTTAGCATAAGCCCTGTAATTTTTTGTTCCTCAGTATATATTTTGTCAACAGTATTCTCTGTAAATATATTGCTGCCCATACTTTTTATTTTATTTTCAATAATGCCTGAAGCTTTCCTATCAAGTGATGCTGAAAGAATTCTATCCGAAAGCTCAATTATGTCTATCTTTAAGCCAATTTCCAGAAATGCTTCTACAGCCTTGCTGCCAATCAGCCCACCACCCAATATAGACACCTTCTTAATTTCATTTTCTTTAATATAGTTTCTTAATTCAACAACATCCTCTAAAGTATTAAGAGTAAAAACACCATCTATGCTTTTATAATTAGTTGGACCAATAAAAGCATTGCCGGGTTCTTGCAAATTGTCTAATTTTTCAGAATTGCCTCTTACGATTCCAATCTTTGGTATAATCGGCTTCCCCCCGCTTGCTATCAACAACTTATTAAAATAAATTTTATTATCCCCAACCACCACAGCTCTGTTTTCTAAGTCTATCTGCTTTACTTCCGATTTTAACCTGAGATTGACTTTGTTAGTAATATAGAAACTTTGCTTCTTGAAATAAACATCGTCCAGCTTTATCTTCTCAGCAAGGTAATAGGCAATAAGAGGCTTAGAATAACTAAAACAACTTTCAGAGGTCAAAATCGTAATACTTCCAAATTTATCAAATTCTCTTATGCTTCCTACCGCAGAAAGCCCTGCAGCAGAGTTCCCAATAATAACGTAGTCAATTATTTCTTTATTGTTTTTACTCAGTTTGACTCAACCTCCACTTCTTCTTTGCTATCAGTTTCACTTGTATCAATAAATTTTAAAGCTTCATTAGGACAATTTTTAACACAAACCGGGATATCTTCGTCAACGCACAAATCACACTTTGATGCTACTCTTCCTCTGGGGAGATCTCTTTTTATAACACCGTACGGACATACCATGATACACATCCAGCACCCAACACACTTTTCTTCATCACAAGTAACAACACCCGTATTTTCATTCTTGACCATGGCCCCGGATATACAAGCTTCGACACAAGGTGCATCGCTGCAATGTCTGCATTGTATAGCAAATGAGTTGTACCCAACTTCTTCTACTAAAACTCTGGACACTATATCTTCCTTTTCGTCCTTGAATGCTTTTATAATTTTTTTACTTTTTGAATGCTTGACCTGACAATGAATTTCACATAATCTGCATCCTATGCAATACTGCTCTTTTATATATATTTTTTTCATATAATTACCATGCCTCCCCAGCATGCTTTATACCAAGAATGGCAAGCTCTTTCTCACTTAAATCTATGCCTCTAAGATGTTCTCTGCTCCCTTTAAGGCTTTCAATTGCATTAATCCCTGCTCCCCCTAACATTTCTTTTTTTTCAAGCGACCAGGAATGCAGCAAATTGAGAAGTCTTCTTGTCCCAATCTCGGGGTTAAGCCTTTTGGTAAGATAAGGATCTTGAGTTGCTATTCCCCAATTACATTTGCCAGTATAACATTTCTGGCATAAATGACAGCCCATTGCTACGAGAGCTGCTGTTCCTATATAGGCAGCATCGGCGCCTAACGCTATAGCTTTTATTACATCTGAGCTTGATCTTATGCTGCCTGCCACAATAATTGATACTTTGTGTCTTATTCCTTCCTCTCTCAGTCTCCTGTCAACAGATGCTAATGCAAGCTCAATAGGTATGCCCACGTTGTCTCTTATAACCAGAGGTGCAGCACCTGTTCCTCCCCTAAACCCATCAATAGTTATAAAATCTGCTCCTGCCCTGACTATGCCGCTTGCAATTGGAGCAACATTATGAACAGCAGAAATTTTTACCCCTACTGGTTTTTTATAATCTGTAGCTTCTTTTAAAGCATAAATTAGTTGAGACAAATCCTCAATTGAGTAAATGTCGTGATGCGGTGCAGGAGACAGAGCATCTGTTCCTTTTGGTATCATCCTTGTCCTTGATACATCACGCGTTACTTTTTCTCCAGGAAGATGCCCCCCAATCCCCGGTTTTGCTCCCTGTCCGATTTTAATTTCTACTGCCGCTGCTTTGTTTAAATAATTTTTGTCCACACCAAATCTTCCTGATGCTACTTGCACGATCGTGTTATTTACAAAACCATACAAATCTTCATGCAACCCTCCCTCTCCAGTATTATAAAAGGTACCAAATTTAGATGCGGCAGCAGCCAAAGACATGCAAGCATTAAAACTTATGGAGCCATAAGACATTGCTGAAAACATGATTGGGGTTGAAAGTTCCAGCTGAGGAGGTATTTTTGTCTTTAGCTTAATTTTTGTATTCCCATTCTTATCTTTGGAAATTTCCATATTAAGTTTATCAGGCTTCCTCCCTATAAATGTCTTTATTTCCATTGGTTCACGCAGTGGATCTATAGATGGGTTTGTAACTTGAGCGGCATTAAAAAGAATATGATCCCAGTAAACGGGATATGGTTTATCACAACCCATTCCAGTAAGTATTATCCCTCCAGAATCAGCCTGCTTGTATATATTCCTTAAATGGCTTGAAGTCCAGTTATAATTTTTCTTAAACTCAGCTTCTTTTTCCTTTATTTTTATCGCTCCTGTTGGGCAAAGGTTTTCACATCTGTGACACCCAACACACTTATCATTGTCACTATAGATTATATCTTCATCGCTGTCATACTCATGCACATCATTCGAACACTGCCTGACACAAACCTGGCATGATATGCACTTTTGGCTATCTCTTTCTATTTCAAATTCAGATTGAGCTAACTTTAAAGCCATTTTTTAATTTTCACCTACACTCATTTATTTTTTATATTTTGCTTATTTACTACTCCAATAACTGGTTCCCCCCCACGCGGATGCCACAGGATATCAGGGGAAGAACAAACTTTTCTTATAGCAGCCTCTTCACTTGAAACGAAAAGGAAATTACCCTTTTTTGCAGCAACCATTGGTCTCAGCTTTATCCTATCATTTAGTGCATACATAAAATCACTATTTGCAGCTATAATGCTAAAAGGTCCATTCATTAGCGCCCCGGAATATATTATGCGAAAAGCTTTAAGTATTTCTCTCTTGTCTTCTGGCATTTTTTTTATTTCCTCCCACAATGGAGAAGCTAAAATCAAATGAATGATGCTCAAATCTATTTTTTGTTTCCTCACTAACAAATCAAATAAATATGTTACTACTTCAGTATCTGTAGAAAGGGTACATTCATACCCAAATCCATCTACAAATCTTTTATTGGCCCCGTACGATGAAATCTCTCCATTATGCACCACGGACCAGTTTAATAAACCAAAGGGGTGAGCTCCTCCCCACCACCCTACGCTATTAGTCGGAAACCTTCCGTGTGATGTCCATAAATAAGCACTGTAATCATCTATTTTGTAGAACTGGCCAATATCTTCAGGATAGCCTATGCCCTTAAATATTCCCATATTCTTCCCGCTTGAAATTATATAAGCTCCCTTTATATTACTGTTTACTTTCATAACTAAATCTACTATAAAATCTTCTTCTTTCTCTTTTATAATATCTTTATCAATCCTACTGTCAGTATCAATTTTTTTCTTATTGGCTCCGCTATCTACAAAATTATTTTTTAACTTCAAGAAATATCTATACATATTTGGAGGATCTTTCACAAAAGATTTATTCTTAGTTGGAATTTCTTCGTAAAAGATAATTTTAAAATTTTCTTTTAACACATCTTCGGTTTGACTTTTTGAAATACTGCCATCATAAAATATGTGAAACGCCCAATCTTCTTTAAATTGCGGATATATCCCATATGCAGCAAATCCTCCTCCAAGCCCATTGGAACGCTCATGCATCATGGAAATTCCGTCTAATACCATGCTTCCGTTAAAAGTCTTGCCGCTTTCATTTACTATGCCAAATACAGCACACCCTGATGGAATTCTATGCCTGGAAAAACAGTGCTGTTTGCTTTCTTTCAAATTTTTTGTAGTCTCCATGTGCTTATAATTATTCATATTTCAAACCTTATCTTCCTCACTTTTTCTGCAATGTAAAAACCCAATTATTTTTACTCCGCTCCTCTCTAGAAAAGCAAAGAAGCCTTCTTAAAACATCTCTGTTTTAAGAAGGCTTCTTTGCCTCCCATTCTTATTCATACATCTTCATATAAACAAGAAGAATATCTCTAAATTCTTTTATGCTGAGATAATAGCACCTCTCCAGACTGCTTGTCAACACTTAGCCATTTAGTTAACTTCAGGATAGATAAACCTTAAAAACTATATTTAGTCTTTATTCTGCGCCAAATTCATCGCACGCATCAATAACATATTTTAAGTAGCACACCGCCGGGCCTCCGCCCATAAGTCCGGCTACATACCCTGCCTCCATTATTTCTTTTCTAGTAGCTCCTGTACCTATTGCATTCTTCACGTGAAGAGAAATGCAAAACGTACATTTTGCACATACGCCCAGAGCAACTGAGATAAGTTCCTTAGTTTTTAGAGTAAGAGCGCCTTCCTTCTCGCTTGCTCCAACAAAATCTTTAAAAGTTTTCATCCATTCCGGGTTTTCTTTTCCCAGCGTACCAAATGCTGACAGGACATCTGCCTGTATTTCCTTGATGTCGTTTGACATTTTTACCTTTCTTTTGTTTTTTTATATTTTGTCTAATAGTAGCCAAAGACCCGTTTTATGTAAAGGTCTCGAATTGCTTTATTAATTTCTTTTCCTGCGGTCAATGCTTTTATTATATTATTTATATACACTTGTAGTACAAAAGGTATAGTTTACGTTAAAAACTTTAGTAAAAGACTCAAAACAATACAAAAAATTCCGGCAAAAACCATTTTTATACCACTTATTATTAAATTACTCTTTGAGACATTTCCTAAAAACAAGCCAATCCCAAATAGTATTAAAAATGCAAGTCCAAATCCCAAATAATAACAAATGTTTATTGAGATAAACTTTCCAAATAAAAATGGAACAAGCGGGATAAATGCTGTTACCACAGGTGAGAGACCGTTTACTGCAGCAAGTACTCTTGAGGCATATTTTTGGGCATAATTTATAACAGTTTTATCCAGAGCATACAGCGTTGATTTTTCCAAATCATCTATCTCTTTTTTTCTTTCAGCACTCTCGCTAAAATAAGCACTCCATACTCCCGAAACTCCCAGTGATATGCATATTGCTGCCCCGGCAATTACAACGTTAATATAATCCCTTATCCCTATAATATAGCTTCCAACAAGAACGCCAATGATTGTTATAACACCGTCAAAACCATTTATTGCAAAATACCTTCTAACAATCTTGGCTATGCCAGCTATTTTGTTGTAAGTCCTTACCTTTTTTATATATTCAGCAAAGTTTTTCTTAAAAATAACCATTCCCATTACTCATCGGATTCACTCCCAGTTTCTTCTTGCGTTTCTACTTCTGGGACAAACTTGGAATAATTGTTATCTCCTCCCTGCAGCTTGCTTAAATCTATAAGTGGTACTATCCCTTCCGGCAATATTCCCCAGGCTATGTTAGGAGAAAGTTTTTGGATAAACTCAAGTTGAATTATCTGCGGATACTGGTGGAGCGCTTCTCCTTTAATCATAATTTGTTCTGCTTCTGCTTCTGCCTTAACTATTGCCTGCTCTTTTTTTATCTTTTCCTGTTCCAGAATATTTCTTTCCACTACTATTCTTTCTTCTGCAATCTGCTTGTCTTCCAGTATGCTAAAATACTGTTCCGTGAAATCAATTTTCCTGAGTAAAAACTCATCCATTATTATTCCATTATCAGCAAATACAGGTCTTAAAATCTCTGATATCTCCTCCTGAACATCAAAAACTTCTTTGGAATAAAGTTGGGAAGCTGTGTATTTTTTTGGTATGTTTCTTGACAGCGATCTTGCTTCTGTCTTTACCACTTTCTCTACCAAATTATCCATGGTGCCTATATTATTTAATATCCATTCTGCTTTCTTCCCATCAATTGCAAACCTAATG
>JAUVXY010000119.1 GCA_030603375.1 Actinomycetes bacterium
TCCTTTCCACCCCCTATATTTAAATATGAAGATCCTATTTTAAATATAGGATAAGTATCCCAATTTTTTAAATAATTTCAGATACTTTTTTAAATGAGGCAACGATACCGTTTCAGATACTTTTTAGATAAAGCAATTCGCTTCCTTGCTTACTGCTCCATATTTACCTATACTGTTGCTATTAACCTGCAGCAGTATATTTTTAGCATAGTTTGAATAAGATACCATACTCCCTAAAAAATACTCTGAACTGCCGCCAGTATCAGTTATCATACTGCTAACAAGGCCGCCTGTCATTGATTCGGCAACACTTATTGTAATATTTTTATTTTTTCTTATTATTGCTCTTTTTAAGCTTTCTGAAATTGAAGTATTGTTTTTATTGTAAATATCTTCACGTAACTTTCTTTTTACCTTCCCCTCAATTCTTCTCAGGTGTCTGCTGCAATTTTCTTCACAATCAGACATTGACACCAATATTATTTTTATAAGTCCGGGTGCAGCAGTAATTCCTATTTTAACATTTATTTTTTCTGCTTCCTTTACAATTCCTTTTATTTTTTCTTCTATCTCTGTTTCGCTAATATCTGTAGTCATCAGTACCGATTTTTTAATTATCAAATTTCCGCTTTTTTTGCTTTTGCTGCCGGAAATAGTTTTTATCACCGGAATAACATCCGTATCAAACATGCTCTTCATCTCTTTTGGAACTCCGGGTATGCAAAAAATCCATTTTTTTTCAGGTTTTAAATTTATTATAAACCCGGAGGCACTTCCCACCCTTGGTTTAATTGGAATAGAATTCTGAGGAATATATGATTGCCTGAGCAGCCTGTTTTTGATATCGCTGCTTTTTATATTTTTTATAAACTTTAAACTTGTCTCATCTAACGATTTGTCCCTTAAAAGCTTTAAGCCAAGAGCAGAAGCTGCCCCATTCCTTGTAACATCATCATCTGTTGGACCAAGGCCGCCGTTTGCTATTACTATATCGCTATGCTTTAAACTCTCTTTTAAAATAACAGATATTTCTTCTTCGTCATCTCTTACCGTATATATAAAATTACATTCAGTGCCAAGCTCGGTCAAGCTTTCCGCTATGTATTTTGAGTTTGTGTTGAAGATAAGGCCAAGATTAAGTTCTGTTCCAATATTTACTATTGAACATTTCATAAATAAGAATTTTTATCCTTGTTAAAAAATTTTAATTTTATTACTCTTAAAGATTTCTTTTTTCCAATATCTTTTTAAGATCATCTGCAGAAATTAGAACCTCTCTTGGCTTGCTGCCGCCATAACCGCCTACAAGCCCTCTATCCTCTAACTGATCTATTATGCGAGCAGCCCTTGAATATCCAATTTTAAGCTTCCGCTGCAGCAAAGATGCAGATGCATGGCCAAAACCTACAACTGTTTTTAAAGCATCGTATAACAATTCGTCTTCTTCAATTATTTTTTTATCTTTACCTTCCTTGTTGTATGCCTCTGAAATCTCTGACTCATATTCAGGTTTTTTCTGATCTTTAATATATCGTACAATCATTTCTATTTCATTTGTAGTTACGAAAGCCCCCTGCAGCCTCTCCGGCCTTGAAGAAGTTGATGGAAGATATAGCATATCTCCTCTTCCTATCAACTTTTCAGCTCCCCCATAATTTAAAATAACCTTGGAATCAGTGTTATGAGCAACCTTAAATGATATCCTTGATGGGATATTAGCCTTTATTAGTCCTGTTACTACATTTACGGAAGGTCTCTGCGTTGAAACAATCAGGTGAATCCCTACGGCTCTCCCTTTCTGAGCTATTCTACAGATCCTGTCTTCTACCTCAGATGCAGACACCATCATTAAATCTGCCAGCTCATCAATAAAAATCAAAATATACGGAAAAGGCTCGATATCTGAGCTGCCGTTTTTATTTCTGGATGCTTCAAAATTATAAATATCTATGGTCTTTAAATTATATTTTACTAAAGTTCTAAATCTGTCTTCCATCTCTTCTACGGCCCATGAAAGAACCGGAGCTATTTTTTTTATGTCTATAACCACAGGAGTCAGCAGGTGAGGGATCCCATTATAAGTGCTCAGTTCAACCATTTTAGGGTCTATCATAATAAATTTTACCTGGCTTGGCTTAGCTTTCATAAGAAGCGAAGTTATAATACTGTTAAGACATGAACTCTTCCCAGAATTAGTGGTCCCGGCAATTAACAAATGAGGCATCCCAACAATATTCATATAAACAATATTCCCGGACAAATCTTTTCCCAGCGGGACACACAATAAATTTTCTGAAATTTTTTTATCTCCGCTGGAATAAACATCACCCAGGGTGACCAGACTCTTAATTTTATTAGGGACTTCTATCCCCACTGCAGATTTACCGGGAATTGGAGTTAAAAACCTCAAGTCCGGCGAGCCCATTGCTACACAGAAATCATCTTCGAGGCTAAGAAGCCTTTGTACCTTTACTCCTGCAGAGAGAGATAGCTCGTAAAGTGTGACAGATGGTCCCCTTACAACTCTTTTGACCTTAGCAGGCAGGTTAAAGCTATTAAACAATTGATTTAGTGTGCCAACGCTTTCTTTTACATTTTGCTTGTATACTTTTGGAGAGAGATTCTTTGATTTTCCGAGAAGACTTTCAGGTGGAAATCTAAAATCTTCATCTTCAGTTTCAATTTTATTTATAGGGATTTTTAGCTGTTTCCCGGTATTCTTATCCTGCTCGCCATAAGAACGTTTAGCTTCGTCCTTTTCATCTAATATTTTTTCAAAATATTTACTGCTGTATTTTTCTTCTTTTTCTTTATAAGCGGTTTTGTCAGCATATCTGCCATCTATATCTATTTTGTCAGATTCAATATTACCGACTGCATTAGTTTTTTTTCTAAATATAAATATATTAAATGCTGCCCTAAAATTGATTTTGGAA
The DNA here is from genome assembly GCA_030603375.1 of Actinomycetes bacterium. Lineage (GTDB taxonomy): Bacteria > Actinomycetota > Humimicrobiia > Humimicrobiales > Humimicrobiaceae > JAUVXY01. Next base: position 2,937 of record JAUVXY010000119.1, read on the forward strand.
AACATGCCTGCTATTTTTTTGCCAACATCAATTATTGATACCTTTGTAATAATAAGAATTGAAATAATCAAAAGAACAGACAAAACAGTTATAGCTCCTGCACTGCCCAATAACTTAAATAATCCATAAAAAATTCCTGCTCCTGCAATTCCGCCTCTTGCTTTTATTAAAACTTCGTCAAAAATATTTCTGTGACCAAAATTATTTCCTGCAATTCCTAAAATTGATACAAACAGCAATAAAAACCCGTATCCTATCCTTAAATGCAAGTAATGTATTCTTTTTATAAAAAAACTAATACCCCATGCTAAAAGAAAAAATGGAAAAAAATACTTGCCTATACCAAACAAATACGACAGGTATCCATCTATATGGCTTGTTATGATTCCAGTTTTACCAGAACCAACCATGCTTGTAAAAAGAAGTATCGAAAACATTATAATTAATATGCCGTAAATCTCCACTCTCTTTTTAACATAAGTTTTAGAAGCTTTTGAACTGTGCTTTTTGTTAGAATTATTACTTCTGCTGTATTCTTTTTTCTTTCTTTTCATTGTGTCTTTAGTTTTAATTTTCAAAAAATAATTTATTTAACTTTTTGGAAATTTCAAATTTGCAGTGTTGCTTCTTTGAAAATTTCAAACCATATTTACTCTGCTTAAATACTGACCACCCTTGTCATTATTACAGGCCTTATCCTTGCTTTCTTAAAAATAAATTTTTCAAGTCTCTCGGTTATGTATTTTTCGTATCCACTGCTGCTTGTAATGTTGCTTTCAAAACATGCCCTCAGTGAATTTATAATTAATTTTTTACATTCTTTTAAAACAGAATCAAAGTTTTCCATATATGTTATCCCTTTTAAAATAAAACCGGGTTTGTAAATAACTTCACCCTTCTGCATATCAATTCCTACCACTACTGTAATAATTCCCTCCCTTGACAGCAGCTTCCTGTCCCGCAATACTATATCCTCTATGTTGCCAAAGCCAACGCCATCCACATAAATAGTCTTGGGCTCTATATTGCCTGATACCCTGCACAAATTGGAATTCATTTTAATGATATCGCCATTCTGGGCAATAACAATATTTTTTCTTTCCATACCCATCATCTCGGCTAACTTGGCATTTTGGACCTTGTGCTTATTTTCTCCATGTATTGGAATAAAATATTCAGGCCTGGCTAAATTTATCATCATCTTTATTTCTTCCTGTGCCGCATGGCCCGATACATGCACACCTGCTATAGATTCATAAAAAACATCTGCACCCTGCTTTATTAACATATTTATAGTGTTGGAAATAGCTCTCTCATTCCCGGGGATAGGAGAAGCTGAAATTATTACCATGTCTCCCT
>JAUVXY010000004.1 GCA_030603375.1 Actinomycetes bacterium
GTCAGCTTCATCCTGAGCTTTCTGCTTTATTTCTTCAGCTATTTTGTGCGCTGATACAAGTGCATCTTGTATGACTTTCCCCATGTCATGGTCTTTGCCAGATCCTTCAAACTTAAGCTTATCAAGGCTCTCCTGTAATTCTTCGTTCTTTTTGTATAGCTTCTCAAATTCCAATGATAAGGTATCTAAAAACTTATCAACTTCTTCAGGCTTGTAGCCTTTAAATACTACGTGAAACTCTTTTTTTTGTATATAATCAGAATTTATATCCATACACTATCACCCCTTTATAATTTTAATCAATAACACAACTTATAAAAATTTATACAGTAGAAACCTGAGCACAAACAATATAAATTGAATTGTTAAAATAGCAATAATTGGAGAAAAGTCAATATAGCTTCTCCCAACTTTTGACATAGGTATTACCTTCCTGAATACTGCAATAAACGGTTCTGTAATTTCAACAATAAACCTGTAGATTCTGCCCAATGTGCCTTTGGGAGAAATTCTAAACCAGGATATTATTATCTTTATCAATATTACCCAGATATATATCTGTAAAAAATATATAATTAGTTCAAAAAATATTCTTATAACTGCCTCCTATTATTTAGTTAAAAAATTTTGTAGTTCGTATGCTCTTTTTACGGCACTATTTACTGCACTTTTTATAATTTCACCAAGTTTATACTCGCCAAACTCTTTTAAAGCTTTTTCAGTCGTTCCGCCCGGTGATGCAACCATTTTAATTAGATTATCGATATCAGTTCCCGGCTTCTTCATCAGCTCTCCTGCTCCGATCATAGTATTTATAACTAATCTTTTGGCTACTTCACGGCTAAGGCCTTCTTTTTCTCCTGCTTCTATCAGATGTTTGCAAAAAAGAAAAAAGTAGGCTGGTCCGCTTCCGCTTAGAGCAGTAGCTATATTCTGATACTCTTCATCTATTACTACATAATCACCCACGCTTTCAATCAAATCCAGCGTAAATTTCAAGTCATTTTCTGAGACATTTTTTCCTTTGCTTACAGCAGACATACCTTTCTTGAGTAAAGCCGGGCTGTTTGGCATCACTCTTATAACAGAAACTTTTTTATTTAACTTTTCCTCTATATAAAAAGTAGCCACCCCTGCAACAATGCTTATAACAACACTGCTTTTGTCGCTAAATCCAGTTTTTATTTCATCTAAGAGTACGTCTAAATTTTGAGGCTTTACTGCTAACAGAATGTACTCGGAGCTCTTTACGACATCTAAATTACTCTCAGCAGTGGACACGCTATAATTATTTCTAATATACTTTTTTCTTTCACTCCTGATATCATATACAGTTATTTGACTTGCCCCCAGGAACGCTGAATCAAGCATACCCCTGAGTATCGCCTCACCCATATTACCGCAGCCGATTATTCCTAATTTATAATAAGTCAATTACATAAGCCTTTCTTGCAGCTTTTGTTTAATTATCCTAAAACTGATTGTACAATCCCTTTTCATGCAGCACCTCTTTTTCTTTTGAAGTCACGGTAACATTGTATGGCGTAATTAAAAATACTTTGTTTGCTACCTTTTCAATGCTCCCTTCCAGCGCATAAGTGAGCCCGCTGCAGAAATCGATAACTCTTTTGGACAAATCCGGGTTTGTGTTTTGCAAGTTAACAATTACCGGCACTTCTTTTTTAAAATCATCGCCTATGGATTGGACATCTTCAAATTCATGTGGTTCAGCTATAGATACCCGTGAACTTTTTTCATCTTTAACACCACGAGCAAATCTCTTCTTCCTTTCAGGTTTAAACCTAACCACGTTTTTCTCCTCAAAGCTATTTTGTTGATATTTCTCTCTCATTCTGCCTTTATCTTTCATAAGCGCATCGCTGCCACCTGCTTCGCCGTCATTAAAATCTTCTCTGTCGTAATCATCACCATCTTCATCTAATCCCAAAAAAGATAATGTTTTTTTAAAAAACTTGCTCATAGATTTCCCCTGTCTAAAAAAAATTAATAAATTAATCTATTGCGTATTTTTATTATAATTTCTTATTATCTCTTAAAAAAGTTGGTATATCCAGATAATCATTTTCTTCTGCAGATTTAAAGTCATTTTCTGATATTTCACTGGAATCAAATAATTTTTCTCCTTCCCGTACAACGTCTTCCTGTAAATCTTTACGCAAATCTTCTAACTCTTCCTTAGCTTTCTTTTTCTTCTCCGCACTTTTACTTTTAGTTGCTTTGTCTGTTTTAATAACCTTATCTAATAATTTATCCTTAAACCCTGTAGCAATGATGGTTACCTTTATTTGGTCCTTCATATTCTCGTCAATTACAGCTCCGAATATTATATTTGCATTTGGACTTGCAGCATTTCTAACTATCTCTGCTGCTTCATTTACTTCAAACAGCTTTAGATCTGATCCTCCTGATATATTTAGCAAAATCCCTTTTGCTCCTTCTATTGAAGTTTCAATCAAAGGGCTGTTAATTGCAACTTGAGCAGCTTTAATGGCTCTATTTTCCCCTGTTGCCATACCATCTCCTAAAAGAGCGTTTCCAGCATCCTTGATAATTGACTTAACATCTGCAAAATCCAGGTTTATTAAACCAGGCAGGGTAATCAAATCAGTAACTCCTCTTACTCCGGCTTTTAGAATCTGGTCAGCTAATTTGAAGGCACCCATAAGCGTAGTATTTTCATCAGAAATTTCCAGCAACTTATCATTAGGAATTACTATTAAAGTATCAACATCATCTCTTAACTTTTTTATTCCTTCTTCAGCCTGACTCATTCTTTTGCTACCCTCAAAAGTAAAAGGTTTTGTTACAACAGCTACAGTTAGACACCCTTCTTCCCTTGCTATATTGGCCACAGCAGGCGCTGCGCCGCTTCCAGTGCCTCCACCTTCCCCGCAGGTAACAAAGACCATATCAGCATCTTTAACTGCTTCTCTTATCGCATTAGCAGATTTCTCAGCAGCTGCTTTACCCATTTCCGGGTCAGAACCTGCTCCAAGCCCAGAACTACCAATCAATACTTTCCTATCTGCATTTGACATCATAAGGGCTTGAGCATCCGTGTTCAAAGCTATAAATTCACAGCCGCTTATATTGTCCTCCATCATTCTATTGACAGCATTGCTGCCCCCTCCGCCAACACCTATTACTCTTATGACAGCATAGTAATTCTTGTCTAGCTCTATATTCACTTTTGCCCCCTAATTCTCACTTCTTAAAACTTTTAAAATAAATTTTCTAAACTTATCCATTAAACTTACATCTTTTCGTTTTTTATTCTCAATATGCTCAGAACCTATAAATTTCTCCATTTGATAAGCATATTTTAGCAGCCCTACCCCTGTAGAATAAATAGGATTGCCTATTACTTCAGATGGTCCTTCTACTTCAATAGAAACACCTGTCCTGACAGGCATATCAAATATAGTATTTGCAAGAGATGACAAGCCATTTATCTGTGAAGCCCCTCCTGTAATGACAAGACCGCAGGGAACAGAATGTAAAATTTTGTAATTTTCTATTTTTTCTTTCACCAAATTTAACATCTCTTTAACCCTTGAATTTACAATGGTATAAAGACGTATATTTAACATTGTTTTACTTCTGTCAATCTTAATCTCGCCCATATTGATTTTATTTAATGTTTCGTAGAAATTATAATCCACATTTGCAAACTTTTTCTTGATCTCTTCAGCTTTTGAAAAAGGAATATTCAGCCCAATAGATATATCATTGGTTATAAAATTGCCGCCCACCGGTAAGCAGTAGGTAAAAATCATTTTTTTATTTTTATAAACAGCAACATCTGTTGTACCCCCTCCTATATCAAGCATTATTACTCCGCTTTCCTTTTCTTCCGTAGTTAAAACAGCTTCACTCGAAGCCAGAGCCTCAAGTATAATATCCTCAATTTCAATATTTGTTGCCTTAACACTATTTACTACATTTTTTATAGATGGAGCCAGCCCATATATCACCAGTAATTCCACAGCTAATTTATTGGCATAAAGTCCCACCGGGTCTTCTCTTTCTTTTTCTTCATCCACAACAAATTGTTTTATCAGTGTATGGATGACATCATATTGAGGAGGCATATTTACTTTGTTTGCAGTTGTGATAAGCTTATCCACATCAGATTTTCTTACCACTTTGCTTGGAGAATTTATATTTATTTCATTCCAATTACTAATAAAAGAAATATGCTTCCCTGTAACGCCAATATATGCGCTATCTATAAATAAATTTGCTGATTTTTCTGCAGCTTCTACTGAATCAAGTATAGACTTAGAAGCTTCCTTTATATCAACTACTACGCCTTTCCTAATCCCTATGCAGCTTGAAATGCCAAAACCCTTTACTGATAATATATTGTCCTTCTTGACTTCTCCAATCAAGGTACTGATTTTCGTTGTACCGATGTCAATAGACACGATATGTTTGTTAGCCACAGCCAAGTTAAACCTCCACCTAAAAGTACTTATTATCTTACAGTTGGGTTTTCAACAATCCTTAAATCTATTGTATCATACTCAAACTCTTCTATTAACAATTGATCCATTATTTGTTTTAGTATTTCACATTTTTGAACTATGTTATCGCTGCTCCCAAAAATTATTTCTTTTTTTCCGGTAGTCAAAAAAATTATATCTCCATATACATTTTTTGCTAATTTTGCTTCTTTGATGTCTTCTTTTATCTTGCTATCCAAAATTAAATATATTTTCCCACAACTTAAAGCATTTTTTTTGGCAATCTTCTCACCAGGCTCAGGATAGTAGTCTACAGCATCTCTAACTAATATTAACCGGCGATACTTTTCTTGTTCGTCCTTGCCTATTTCCTCTAAAATTACCCCTTCATCGTCAGCAAGATACAACTTATTTCCATGAGCTATCCTTATGTATGGATTTCGCTCTCTCACTGTTATTTTAATTTCATCTGGAAATATCTTGTTCAGTTTAACTTCTTTGATCCAGAATAGATCCTCTATTAATTTATCCTCTGCTTTCTTTACATTTACTTCAAATATATTTGTTCCAACTGTGTCTGTTATCTGTTCTTTAATTGCGCTATCCTGATAATGGCTATTGCCTTCAACTTCAATGCTTTTAATCTTAAAATAATTACTATTATATAGATAATTCAATCCCCATAGCATTCCTACAAAAAATATGCCGATTAAAAAAAGTCTAAAAAACCTCCAGAACCTCCTTACTGCTACTTTTCTTCTCCTTATTAGAAGCTTATTCTTTTTCCTATATTTTTTCACCATTTTAAGGCAATTACATCTTTAAATCTGCAAAATTTAATATTATCTCAATCAGCAAATCAAAACTAATGCCTGCAGCTTCAGCAGCTTTTGGAACCAGGCTGGTGTTAGTCATTCCGGGCATTGTATTTACCTCTAATATATAAGCAGTATTATCATTTCCCAATATTAAATCAACTCGCGATACACCGCTGCAATGCAAGCTCTTGTGACTTTTTAATGCAAGGTCGGTTACATATTCACATATGTCTCTTTCAATATGTGCCGGCACTACATATTCAGTCAGCCCTTTGGTATATTTAGATTTATAATCATAAAAGCCGCTTTTTGGCTTTATTTCTATTATCGGAAGTGCCACAGGGTCTCTGCCAATTACACTTACTGTCAGCTGTTTTCCTTCAATGAATTTCTCTATGAGTACTTTGCTGTCATAATTTAGTGCCATCTTTATTCCATCCGCTAATTGTGCGCCATTTTCTATTATGCTTACGCCAATCGTAGATCCTTCTTTATTTGGTTTTACAATTACCGGAAACGAAAACTTGTTTTTAACTCTTGATATTATTCCACTTAAGTCAGCTCCATCGCTGGAATTGACTTTTATGTAGCCCGGGGTAGGAATATGATTATGGATAAAAATTTTCTTTGAAAATATCTTATCCATAGCCAGCGCACTTGCCAGTACTCCTGAGCCCGTGTATGGAATTTTTAGCAATTCCAGCAATCCCTGTACCGTGCCATCTTCCCCATACTTGCCGTGAAGAGCAAGAAATGCTAAATCAATTGCTTCAAGCTTTTTACAAAAATCGTCTTTTAAATCTATAAAAAAAGCTCTGTACCCTGAATTTAGCAAAGACTTATAAATTTCCATTCCTGTTTTTAAAGAAATTTCTCTTTCAGACGAAATGCCGCCTGCTATAACTCCCACTTTCAGAAATTTTTTCTTCTCTCTAATTTTTAATTCTGAAAAATAATTTAATGTTTCTTCCATATTAGAACCCGATAATCCTTACTTCGTACTCTAAGTTTATGTTAAATCTTTCCTTAACTTTGCTTTTTACTATTTTAGCTAAAACTATTATATCTTCAGCACAGGCTTTTTTAAAATTTTCAATGAAATTTGAATGTCTCTCAGACACTCTTGCCCCACCATAGGCAAAACCTTTAAGACCGCACTCTTCTATCATTTCCCCTGCGCTTTTGAGTGAACCTTCTGGATTTTTAAAAAAACAACCCGCATTTTTTGTATTTGTTGGCTGAATCATTTTTTTATCCTTAATTCTACTCTTAATTTTTTCCAATATTATTTTTTTGTCTGACCTCTCAGCTGATAAGACAATATCCGTTAAAACTAAAAGATTCGGTATGCTAAAAAATCTGTAACCAAACTCATTGCTTGTAACATTTATATCTTCTTCTACAAGGCTGTTATTTTTAATTAAAATACATTTAACTTTTTTTACATATTGGCAGATCCCTTGTTTGTTGCTGCCGCTATTTCCAAGAACACTGCCGCCAAAAGTACCGGGAATTCCAGCAAGAAACGAGAAATCAAACCCTGACTTTACGGTCTTTGATACAAATTTTGAGAGACTATACGCTGCTCCTACCTGCAGTTCATTACTGTCTCCCAGCCGCAAATAATTAAACTCTTCCCCTAACTTTACAAGCACCAAATTTAGATTGCCATCATTAAATAATATATTTGTTCCGCCACCAATTATCACAATTTTAATTTTATTTACCAGGCATATATTTATTATCTTTTTTAATTTTTCTCTGCTGCCGGCAACTGCATAGCAAAGACACCTGCCGCCTGCTGCAATCGAAGTTAATTTTGCGGTACTACAGTTATATTTTATATTTTTTATGCCAGCATCACTCATTGCTTTTTGAAATTGACTTATGTTATATTTCTCTGTTTTGTTCATTTTTTACAAATATATTTTTTAACCTGATTATATTTAAAACTGCATTTTATGTTTTTAATAATTCTTCTGTAATTCTTGTAACATCACCGGCTCCCATCACTAAAACCATATCATCTTTTCTCATATTCTGCTGCAAGTATTCGCTCACATCCTGCAGCTTAGGAATATAAGCTATTTCTTTTTCGTACCCATCTGCAATCAGACTATCTAAGAGTAATTTACCAGTCACCCCGGGGATTGGCTGCTCCCCTGCTCCATACACATCCGTAATTATTAAAATATCGCTTAAATCAAAACATCCGCCAAATTTGTTATGTAAGCTTTTTAATCTTGTGTATCTGTGAGGCTGAAAAACAGAGATTATTCTTTCCTTTTTTTCAGTAAATGCTGCCTGCAGAGTTGCTTTAACTTCTGAGGGGTGGTGGGCATAATCGTCAAATATCATTGCTTCATTTCTTTCGCCTCTTTTTTCAAATCTTCTTTTTACCCCTGTGAAGAGCCTCAAAACCCTGGCAGCTTCACTTACGTCTAATCCTATGCCGCAGCACACAGCAAGGGCTGCAAGACTATTTTTAACATTGTGGGTACCCGGTACATTTAGTTTTACTTTTATTTTCTTAAATTTTTTATTTTCTTTTACAATCAGCGTATAAGATGATGTAAAATTGGAAAATTTTACATTTTCAGCACAAACATCATTTTTAGAATCAAGTCCATATCTGATAATTCTTACATTGGAAGGTTTTGTAAAACCAGGCGGTAATTTCACTTCATCACCATTTAAAACTACTAAACCGCCCGGTTTTGTATTTTTAATAAATTCAACAAAACTCTTCTTCAGATTTTTATAACTTTTATAATAGTCAAGATGATCTTCCTCTATATTATTTACAACACTTACAAAAGGCTTGTACTTCAAAAAAGAACCGTCGCTTTCACAGGCTTCGGCAATAACATAATCTCCATTTCCAAATCTTGCATTTGACCCAAGTTCATTTAATTCTCCGCCAATTATTATTGTAGGATCCAAATTCAAACCTCTCATTATAAGTGAGGTCATTGATGTTGTTGTGGTTTTGCCATGGGTCCCTGCTACAGCTATTCCAATATTGCTATTTAAGATCCATGCCAATATATCAGAACGGCTATAAACAGCTATATTTTTTTCTTTAGAAGCTACGGTTTCTACATTATCCTGTGGTATTGCAGTAGAATAAACAACTGCATCAGCATCTTTTATGTTTTCCCTGCTGTGTCCTATGTAAACTTTAATATTTTCATTTTTTAAAACATTGGTGTATCGGGACTCCTTAATGTCTGACCCGGATACTTCAAAGCCAAGCCCTTTTAATATTACAGCAATTGCACTCATCCCTGCCCCGCCAATTCCAACCAGAAAATATTTTTTATGTTTTTCTAAATCATTGTGCCAATTTTTCAATTTTCAGCTCCTGCCAGTACGCGGCTTATAATTTTTGCGCCATTAGTTTTTTTAACTCTGATTTCCATTTCTTTCATTTCTTTATACTTTTTTCTATTATCTTTCATTAATCCCGTTATCTTATCTGTTAAAATGTTTGCATTTAAATCTTTATCCAAAATTAGAAAAGCTTTACCAGGATCAGCTAAAAAATTAGCATTGTAATACTGATGATTGTTAACTGCCCCAGGATAAGGAATAAGTATCGCAGGAATGTTGCTAACAATCAACTCTGCAACTGTATTTGCTCCAGCCCTTGATATAACAATATCAGCAATTCTATATATTTCATCCATTTCGTCAATATATGGGAAAACTCTAAAAATTAACCCGTCTTTTTTCACATCCCCAGTAGTATAACTCATTTTGCTTTTTAATTTATTATAAAAGCGGGTACCACATATAAGCAAAACCTGAATTTCTTTATTTTTCCTAAAATAATTACATAACTCAATAACTGTATTATTAATTTTTTCTGCCCCCAGGCTTCCGCCAAAAGCTACAACACTAAACCTTCCCTCACTCAATCCAAATTTTTTGTAATCAGGTTTTTTAGCTCTTAGATTCCTAATTACCTCCCTGACAGGATCTCCGGTAAAAATTATTTTACCTTTTTTCAAATTAAAGAATTTTTCAGTTTCCTCAAAACTTGTAAAGATATATTTAGCAAACCTGGAGAAAAAATTATTTAATCTTCCGGGTATATAATTCTGCTCATGTACAGCATAGTCCCTCTTTAGCAGGATAGCTGCCATCAGCACGGGCCCGCAAACATATCCGCCCATTCCAAGAATTATATCAGGCTTAAATCTTATAATTATCTTAACCGACTTAATAAATCCCTGGACAAGTAGAAATAAAAATTTTAAAAGATGTAAAATTTTTTTTAAAAACCCATACTTAAGATTGAGCCCACATGCCTTAACTGCCTCAAAATCTATCCCCATTCCAGTAATATACCTGCCTTCTATTCCTCTGCTCGTTCCAACAAATAACAACCTGGAATCAGGATAATAATTTTTAATATATTCCATAATAGCTACGGCAGGATAAACATGACCTGCTGTTCCACCGCCGCATATTAAAATTTTTCTTTCCATAATTTACAGTGGTACCCTATTTCTTATTGTTACTATCAACTTCTTCCACTGCTACAGACTCGTATCTTGAAATGTTTAAAATTATCCCAACACTTATCATGCTGGCAAGCAATGATGAGCCCCCAAAACTTATAAAAGGCAGGGTAAGTCCCGTAACCGGAACCAGGCCAACCACCACAGCAACATTCATCATAGCCTGTATCGTAATCGAACTTGTGAGTCCTGCAGCTAAAACTCTTCCAAAAAAATCTTTTGCCTTAAGGCATACTCTTATACCAAAAAAAGTAAAAAGCAAAAACAAAACTACTGTTAATATAGTCCCGACTAATCCAAATTCTTCTCCAAGGATAGCAAAAATAAAATCGGTATGTGCTTCAGGGAGATAAAAATATTTTTGTATGCTATTTCCCAAACCCACTCCTGTTATATTGCCGGAACCCAGCGCTATCAAAGATTGGGTTACCTGAAAATTAGCCTGTCCATACTCTCCTGATTTATCAATAAAAGCAAAAAGCCTTTCCCTCCTATACTCTGCCATAAATAAGTATCCCGCTGCTACAGCAGACCATACAAATCCAATACCTGCTATGTGCTTAAACCTTACGCCTCCTGCAAATAAAATTATGAATACTATAACCCAGATTATAATTACCGAACCAAAATCCGGCTCCATAAATATTAAAACAGTAATCACAAACAAGACAATAAAAGCTGGAATTATAACATTTTTTATTTTATAGATATTTCTGTATCTTTTATTTAATACATCACACAGGTACACAATCACAGCTATCTTTACAAATTCAGATGGCTGGACGCTAAAAAATAGTAGATTCAGCCACCTTTGGGAACCACTTATTTCAATGCCAAAGCCGGGGATCAATACCAAAGCCAGGAGCCCAATTGCAATCACGATAATAAAATTAGAAAGTTTGGAGTAACTATGATAATTAAGCTTTGAAAATATAATCAAAGCAATAAAAGAGACCGTACTCCATATTATCTGCCTTTTAATAAACCAGTACGGGTCATTAAAATAACTTTCCCCGCAAGCAGTAGAAGAACTTGAAACCATCATAATTCCAATGGCAAACAGTATAGAAGTTATGATAAATATAGAATAATATTCGATATTCACTTTTGATGAATTATACTTGTCTGCAATTATTCTATTCATATTATTAAAATTTATTCCCCATAACTAAACGCCTGAATCTTTCTCCCCTTTCCTTATAGTCCTTAAACATATCCATGCTTGCGCATGAAGGGGATAGGAGCAGCACATGCCCAGGCCTGGTAACTTTAAATCCCACTTTCACTGCTTCGTCCAGAGTTTTGCATCTGTAAATTCTATAGCCGTGATCAACGTTTTTTAGCATATTGTTAATTTTAGCTGATGATTCCCCTACAAGCAGCAAACTGTTAACCTTCTGATTTAAAACCGGGATTAAGCTGCTAAAATCCATTCCCTTATCCAGCCCTCCCAGAATAAGGGTCACTTCCCTGTCAAAACTACTAAGAGCTTTTACAGTGGCATCTGGATTTGTAGACTTTGAGTCGTTGTAGCACCTTATCTGACTTATTGTTCCTAAATATTCCAATCTATGTTCCAAAGGTTTAAAGTTCTTTAAAGTTGCCCTGATGCTCTCATCATCTACATTGTATAATTTCGCAGCAGCTATGCATGCCATAATATTAGAAACATTATGCTCGCCTTTAAGATAGGCATCTCTTATGTCTATCTTTCCATTTTTTTTGCAAACCCTGTAAAAAATATCACCGCCCCTGTTATAAATGTCTGCATCTTTATTGAAATTTAAACTGTATTTAATTAAATTTGATTTTATGTTTTTATAATAATTGTTAGCCGCTAATTTTTTATTTATATTTTCATCGTCTGCATTAATTACCGTGTAATCATCTGGACTTTGTTTCAGGGCCAATCTGAATTTTAAATCTATGTAATTTTCCATATCCCTGTGCCTGTCAACGTGATCACTTGTTATATTTAAAATTACTGCAATAAAAGGCTTAAAATCATAAACCCTTTCAAGCTGAAAACTGCTGACTTCTATTACCCGTATTTCAGGTCCATTATCATTGCCGCTGGTTATTGCCTTATTTTTACCATTAAGACACACAGTATCAATAAGCGGATTTCCTATGTTCCCGCAAACCCTGGCGCCTATTCCATAATTTTTTAAAATTTCTCCAATCAAAGTTACAACAGTTGTTTTCCCATTGGTCCCAGTAACTGCTATTGTATTTCTCTTCTCTACATCGGTCATTAATTTCCATGATAGTTCCAGCTCGCTCCAGATTGGAATTTCAGCTTTTTCTGCATGTTTAATTAGTGGTATTTCATTTGGGACCCCTGGACTTATTATTATTAGATCTATATCATTTAGCAATTTTTTATTTTGATTTATATCACTGCCTAAAAATATTTTTATATTTTTTCTTTCTGCTTTTTTATACTTTTCAAAATTATCTTCAAGGTGTAAAGACGGGTTTCTGTCTACACCAACCAAACTTCGTGACAGGCCATGCATCTTCTCTATTACCGAAGCTCCGGTCCTGCCAAGTCCGACAACTAATATGTTTTTATCCTTAAAAAAGTCAATGCTTTTATCCATATTTTCTAATCTATAAATTTTATATAATACATAAAAAAGCCCAACCCTGAAAACAAGGCGCAAATCAACCAAAATCTTATAATAATCTTTATCTCTTGCCACCCGCAAAGTTCAAAATGGTGGTGAATTGGAGCCATTTTAAACACTCTTCTTTTAAAAATTTTAAACCATATTACCTGTATAATAACTGACAGCGCCTCCATAACAAATATCCCACCTATAACTATAAGCAATATCTCCTGCTTCAAAATTATAGCAACAGCTGCAATTAAGCCTCCAAGGCTAAATGAGCCAGTATCACCCATAAAAATTTCTGCTGGAGCTGTGTTCCACCATAAAAATCCTATACATGCAGCTACCGTCCCTCCGCATATTACAGCAATATCTATACCGTAATTGATATCAAAAATAAGCCATTCTAAAAAAGAAATAAAGCAAAACACACCAAGAACAATGGAGGAGGAACCTGCTGCCAGCCCATCAAGGCCATCTGTCAAATTTACAGCATTTGCTGTGCCGACTATTATTAAGGTGACAAGAACATAATACCAATTGCCAAGCTCCAGATTTACACTGGTCAGGGGTATGCTTAAACAGGTACTGATGTTTAAAACATATTTTGAAACTATTATAAAATATAAACAGATGACTACCAAAAGTGATATCTTCATCCATCCCCTGAGGCCCAGCGATCTCTGCTTCTTTAAAGCTATATAATCATCTATAAATCCAACAAGGCCGCATATTAGAAACACCGACATAACAAAAATACCCTCTTTGCTGAAAACATTGTGCCTGTAGTATTTTATAAGCGTAACTACTGCAAAAGAGACTGTGGAAGACAGTATAAACACCAGTCCACCCATGGTAGGCGTCCCGGCTTTAACAGAATGGCTCTTAGGACCATCCATTCTTATTTTCTGGCCAATATTCCTCTTTCTCTGAATTTTTATAAAAAGAGGTGTCAGTGCCAATGATATTAATACCCCAATTATAATTGAAAGAAATATCCAGTTCATAGTTTAATTTAAAAATTATTTTTATAATTATATTAAATCAATAATACTTTCCATCTTATTAGCTCTTGACCCTTTCAGCAAAACTGAATCGCCGGGCCTTACTATATCCCCTAATTTTTCGCTTAAACTCTCTTTATTTTTAAAATAAAAGCATAAATTCTTATTCTTATTGAAATTTTTGCTATTTATATATCCACTGCACGTATGCTCAGATAATTTTCCTAAAGATATCAGCACATCTATTTTTTTTTCTATTAAATATTCTCCAATCTCCTGATGAAGTTCAGAAGACTTTTCACCTAATTCTAACATATCTCCCAAAATAGCCACGCTTCTGCTGTTATTTTTAGAAGAAACCAGATACAGAGTGTCTATAGCTTTTCTCACAGATAATGGATTTGCATTATAGCAATCATTTATGATTATTTTACCACCCTTTTTTATCAATTCCATCCTGCAGGATTCCACTACTGCAGTCTCAATGCCTTCCTTTACAACTTCTGCTTCTACATTTAAATACAGACACACTGCCGCTGCTGCACAGGCATTGTAAATATTGTGATAACCGGAAATATTTAGACATATTTCTATAATTCTTTCTTTTTTTCGGTATATGTCAAAAGTAAATCTTCCCAAATTATCTGCATCTTTTTCTACAAAATTAAAATCAAGGTTTCTATTCCTGCCGAACTCTACAACTTTGCAGCTTATACGTTTTTTTATAAAACTGCTTAAACCATCATCAGCATTCATAAACAAGACTCCGCCTTTGGAACCCAGCATCTCACCGATTTCCGCTTTTGCAGCTGCTATTTCATTTAAACTTTTAAAAAACTCAAGATGTGATTTCCCAACAGCCGTTATAATCCCTATATCCACATCGCACATATCAGACAGCATCTTTACCTGGCCCTTTGCCCTCATACCAAATTCTGCAATAAAAAAATCTGTGTTTCTATCAATTTCTAAGACTGATTTAGCAACTCCAATTTCAGTATTGAAATTTTTAGGGGTAAATTTTGTATTATATGCCCTGCCCAGTATATTTGCCAGTAAATCTTTTGTGGTAGTTTTTCCAACACTGCCGGTAATGCCAACCACAGTAGGTTTAAACTTTCTCATATACCAATAGGAAACAAGCTCTAAAAATTTAAGATTGTTTTCTGATTGAAAAATTACAAGTTTTTTAAAGGCATCCGGATCTATGGCATCACGCCAGTACTTAAATTTATTTTTATGCTTTAACTCATATACAAAACCAGAAGCGCCCTTTTCAATAACAGCAGGTATAAACGCATGTCCATCATAATTTTCCCCGCATAATGGCAAAAAAAACTCTCCGCTCTTAATGGTCCTTGAATCTGTAGATACAGAACCAATATGATGGTTTACATTTCCTGACACAAGGCTAGACTTTGTCCAGGATAGTATTTCTTTAATTTTTATTTTTTCTCTCATCTTTTTTTACAAATCCAGTCTTTTACCACTTCCTGGTCACTAAATGATATACGGAAATCCTTAAATTCCTGATAATTTTCATGACCTTTTCCCGCAATTAAAACTATGTCGTTACTACCAACCATGTTTAAAGCAGTAATTATTGCTTTTTTCCTGTCAATTTCCTTAATATAATTTTTATTGCCAGCTTTAGCCAGGCCTTTTTCAATCATATTTATTATGGCCTCGGGACGCTCGCTTCGCGGATTATCAGAAGTAATTATACTAAAATCAGCATATCTTCCAGAGATACAACCCATGATTCCTCTTTTTTTCTTATCCCTGTCTCCTCCACAGCCAAAAACAACTATGATCCTGCCCCCGGGCTCAAGTATCTGTTTTAAAGTTTTTAAAACATTTTTCAAACCATCAGGAGTGTGGGCATAATCAATTATTGCTATTGAATTTTTATTTAAAGCTACCTTTTCGAATCTACCTTTGACACCATTCATGGATTTTATTCCGCTCTGTATGTGTTTTACTTCTACACCCATCTCCAGGCATGCCCCGATTGCAGCTAAAATATTATAAACATTAAAATAACCGCACAGTGAAGAGGTAATTTTAAATTGTTTCTGGCTGCCATTTATATGGACATCCATTTTTATGCCATAAATAGAATTTTCTATATTGCCTGCCCTTATATCTGCAGTGCCATTCAATGAATATGTGACAGTTTTTAAATCTGTGGCTTTAGCTATTTTTAACCCATAACTGTCGTCAATATTTATCACTGCACTTTTCCCGCCATACATATCCCTGTATTTTTTTAAAAATATCCTTTTCTTTACATTAAAATAATTGTTTATATTTTTGTGATAATCTAAATGATCCTGAGACAGATTTGTAAACACAAGATGGTCAAACATAAGATAATCTATCCTGTGCAAGTCTATAGAATGAGAAGATATTTCCATACATGCAGCATCAATATTTTTATCTTTGCTTTTTAAAAAAAATCTGTTCAAATCAAGGCATTCAGGAGTTGTTCTGTCAAATGTTGTAATTTCATCCATTATTGACGATTCAACAGTTGTAATCAGGGAAGTCCTGACCCCGGCATTTTTTAAAATAGAACTAATTAAAAAGCAAGTAGTAGTTTTCCCATTGGTTCCTGTGATTCCGATTAACTTAAAAAACTTGCTTGGATTTCCAAAAAAGTTTCTGCACAGAATTGGCAGCGATTTTCTGCAATCATCAACTACAATCTGGGTAATGGCTGAAGACAATTTAACTTTTTTTTGAGTCATTACTGCAACTGCGCCTCTCTCTACAGCTTCATGTACAAAATTATGTCCATCTTTCTTAAAACCGACAACAGCTGTAAATATGTTGCCAGCTGTGACGCTATTTGATTTTATGGAAATATCTTCTACATTTAAATCTAATGACCCATAAATATTTTTAAACTTTATGTCTTTTAATAATTCTGCCAGTCTCATTTTATAGCACCTTGAACCTTTAAATTAATCTGCTGTTTCTTTGCATGCTTAATAATAATTTTCTTTCTGTCAAAAATCAAAACTATATAGCTTTACTTGTATAAGATTACTCGCAAACTCCTAATTTTTTTAAAGAAAACTCCATAATATCCTTAAAAACAGGCGCAGCAACTGTTCCTCCCCAAATCTCATTCGTGCCGCCATGGGGCTCGTCCACCACTACGATTATTGCAGCCTTAGGATCATCAAAAGGAGCAAATCCTATAAAAGAAGTTATAACTCTCCCCTCATCATAACCTCTTCCGCTCCTATTTGCCTTTTCTGCTGTTCCTGTTTTGCCGCAAACGCTTATCCCTTCTATTTGAGCTCTCTTGCCTGTCCCATTTTCTACAACAGCCAGCATCATATCTTTTACAGCTTCAGCAGTTATTTTACTGATGATACTATTTTTTTCCTTAAGCTGCTGTAATTCTATTTTGCTGTTCTGTAATTCTATTTCACTTACAATGTATGGAGTTACCAGATACCCTCCATTTGCAATACAACAAACTGCTCTTATGAGCTGGAGAGGAGTAACAGATATATTCTGCCCAATAGCCATCGCTCCTATAGTTGATGCCGGCCATGTTTTGTAATCATAAAATAGCCCTTTTTCTTCACCGGGCAAATCTATTCCTGTAACCTCGCCAAATCCAAATTTTTTAATGCCTTCCCAAAATATTTTTTCCCCCATGCTCAAAGCAACAGTAACAGCTCCCACATTGCTTGAGTTCTGGATAATTTCCTTGACAGAGTAATTAATATTGTAGGTCCTGAATATTTCTTTTATTACCCTGTCGCCAACTTTTATACTTGGATGCAGGCTAAACATTTGCTCGAATCCTACACAATTATTGTCCAGTGCTGTAGCAACATTTATTATTTTAAACGTAGAGCCCGGTTCATATGTAAAAGATATCCCAAAATTTTTATACAATTCTGGATCGTAGTTCTGGTAATCATTTAAATCAAAGCCCGGATAGCTTGCAATTGCATAAATTTCCCCATTATCCGGGTTCATGACTATAGCTATCGCTCTTGCGGCATTATAATCTAAAACTACTTTTTTTAATCGTTGTTCAGTAATAAATTGAATCTGAGAATCTATTGTTAGGGTAATATCAGATCCATTTATTGGCTGGATATAACTATTCTCCCCACCCGAAATTATTTTCCCAAATACATCCTTCTCAAAAATCTGCCTTCCGTCTACACCCCTGAGATACTTTTCGTATTCCAGTTCTATTCCAGAAAGACCACTATTATCCAACCCGGTGAAACCAATTATAGATGCTGCAAGCTCACCTTGCGGATAATATCTCTTCGTTTCATCCCGGACATAAACTCCGGGAAGGTTCAGCATATTTATAAGTTCAGCCGTTTCTGCGTCTACCTGTCTTTTTATATACACAAAGCCTAATTCCTTTTTCTCTAATTTCTCCCTTATATACTCTGTATCAAAATTCAGCACTTCGGCAAGTGCTTTTGATTCATAATCAATATCTGCAATCATCTTTGGATTTGCATACACAGTTTTTTCAATTAAGCTTACGGCCAGCTCAGTTCCGTTCCTATCCATCAGTTTGCCTCTTTTTGAACTTATTATATTTTCATTCTTGTGCTGATAATCAGCATAACTTTTATATTTTATGGCATGTATGTACTGGATGGATACAACTTTATATATTATTATTGAAAAACCTATTAAAAATAAAATAAACAGGAAATATATTCTTTTCCTGTTTATTTTACTATTGTTATTCCTAATCATTGTTTTGTATGTTTTCATACAATATTAAGGAATAAAAAATGTTAGTATGCCTTCTGATACTACCATTACAATATCCTGTACATGATAAATTGTTCCTAAAAAACTATCATAACTGTCCATTATTGAAGATTGGCTCCCAACAATGTAATCATAAATTTTTTCATTATTGTCCAGCCCGCTATCAGATACCTTTACAGCCCTTAGCTTGCCTGACATTTGCATGTCAAGATCACTTTCAGCAATCGTTTTTATTCTTGCCGGAGATCTAAGCTCTGAAACTTTTAGAAGCAATCTGTCCGCTCTTTCATTTTCCAAAGATATCATATTGGTAGTTTCATATATTTTATTCTGATAATTTATGCTCTGCACTTTTAAAACAACACTGGAAAGAACACTCAAACATAAAAAAAGAATAACTACAAGAAAGACAGGGAAAACTGCAGATTTAGAATATACTGCCTTATTCTTTACATCATTCCTGTACTCCTGCCCCACAAGGTAAAGAGAAGGATATGTTTTTCTTTTATAAATATATTTCTTTTTTACTGCTATTGTATTCATTTTAATTTCTCTAAGGCTCTAAGTTTTGCACTTTTAGCACGTGGATTTTCATTAATTTCTGATTGAAGCGGCCTGACAACCTTTTTAGTAATAATCTCTGCCCGCTTGCGTGCCCCGCATTTACAAACCGGAAATTCAGGAGGGCACGTACATCTTCCGGAAAAACCTATAAATTTTTCTTTTACTATTCTATCTTCAAGCGAGTGATAAGATATTGTTACCATCCTTCCTCCGCCCTCAAGCAATTCAAATCCGCGATCTAATGCTTTGTTTAAACTTTCTAATTCTTTATTCACTTCAATCCTTAATGCCTGGAATATTCTCTTGGCAGGATGCCCTTTCCTGCGGTTTTTATAATAAGAAGGTACTGACCTTCTTATTATATCTACAAGTTCACCTGTGTATTTTATTTTCTTCGTATTCCGGTAACTTACTATATTCTTTGCTATCCTTGGCGCCCATCTTTCCTCACCATACTTATAGAAAATTTCTTTCAATTTATCTTCAGCATATTCATTTAACACGCTGCATGCACTTAAAGAACTGCTGTCGTTAAATCTCATATCCAGTCTTTCGTCTCTTACATAACTAAACCCTCTGCCAGATTTTTCAATCTGATTTGAAGAAATTCCTAAATCCAAAAAAAACCCATTTATCTTTTTTATTTTCAACTTTTCTAAAATACTTTCTACATTCGCAAAATTATCTTTAACTAAAATCACATTGTCAGTAAAATTCTTCAACTTATGGGCGGCGGTGCTTAAGGCCTGGCTATCAAGGTCAACTCCAATTATTTTGCCTGTGGGGGCAATGGCTTTAATTATTTCTATGGTATGGCCAGCACCGCCAAGTGTTCCATCAAAAATTATGTCACCATCTTTTGAATTTAAGTAATATAAAACCTC
This sequence comes from Actinomycetes bacterium, assembly GCA_030603375.1. GTDB lineage: Bacteria > Actinomycetota > Humimicrobiia > Humimicrobiales > Humimicrobiaceae > JAUVXY01. The sequence continues at coordinate 19,669 of JAUVXY010000004.1, forward strand.
CTTTAAAAGAACAGGTTTATGAAAATTTTCAAAATTCATTTTATAGTTCTTTTAAAATTCTAATTTTTCAAACGTATCATCATCTTCTGTAAATTCTAAATCTGCTTGCTTGTAGTAATCATCCCATTTTTCTTTGGACCATATTTCTGCCCTGTCAGAAACACCTACCAGCACAATATCTTTTTTAAGCCCTGCATATTCTATTAAATTTTGAGGTACCCTGGTCCTTCCCTGCTGATCCATGCTCTCTTCACTTGCAGAAGAAAAAAACCATCTAGAAAATTTTCGTGTATTTTTTTTAGTTACTGGAGTTGCCAGTATCTTATCCTGCAGTCTTTTCCAGCCATCTTTTGAAAACAAAAAAAGGCACCTTTCGTCAAATCCCTTTGATATTATGATGCCTCCAATAAGATCTTCCCTAAATTTAGATGGGACAAATATTCTTCCTTTATTGTCAATAGTTCTATGATATTCTCCCAAAAACATTTTTACTTGATACCACCTTTGTTAATTTGTAGGAGATCTGCAACCATTTTCCTCCACTTCTCCCCACATCACACCATAAAGGTAGCATTGCTATACCCATTTGTCAACCTTTTATTTAAAAATTATTATATAAGTAAGCAGGGTTAATTAGTTTATTGTTTATTCAAAAGTATTATATAACTATATACAGTAGTTTTAACCAGTATTTACCAAACAACAGCACTACTTGTAGTAATGCTGTATGGTAATTGGCCAATGCAGTAAATGATGTGATTATTACAAATAATCAGGCTATCGTGCAGTTTTTACCTTTTTAGCAGCTTTATTCTACCCCAGCTCTTTAGCTATCAGCTTGCCGTCTTCAGATCTTGTAAGCTCTTCTATCTTTTTTTCAGCTTCTTTTAACTTTTTCAAACAATTGGAAGATAGTTTGACTCCCTGCTCAAAATTTTTCATAGAAGATTCCAGCGATATATTTTCATCCTCTAATTCTTTTACTATTTCTTCCAATTTTGACAGGGCTTCTTCAAAGTTCATATTATCAATTTTTGTTTCCATTCTCCAAACCTATCCCTTTATATAATTTACTTATTATTTTAGATAGCAATACTCCATTTTTCAACCTAACTGTTATATTTTGTCCTATTTTTACATCATCTATATTTTTAATTACCCCGCCTTTATCTGTTTCGTACACAATAGCATACCCCTTGCCCAGTATATAAACTGGGCTTCTTTCCTGTAAATTCTTCAACATTAATTTTAATTTATTTTCCCTTAAAGCAAGGCTATTTTTAAAAGCAGGTGTCATTCTTAAAAAAACATTTCTAAGTGTTATCTTTTGCGCCGACAAACTTCTCAGGATATCTTTCTTACTTATATGCTGTTTGTATTCTTCTAATCTTCTCTTCTTATTTTCTATGATTGTTCTAATGCTATCCCCAATTTTTATCCGCGCTTCCTCAAAATCCTGCCAGAAGTTAAGTAACATAGTTTCTGGCTTTCTAAATGTTTTTCTACTAATTAAATAGTTCAGTTCCTTTTTGTATAAAAAAATTTTGTTATTAGTTAAATCCCTTAATTTCTTATTTATTTTTTTCAAATTTTCTACAGTCTCAGCTTTATTTATTACCACAATTTCTGCAGCTACTGAAGGAGTAGCTGCTCTTCTGTCTGCAACAAAATCAGAAATAGTAAAGTCAGTTTCATGGCCTACAGCAGAGATAACAGGTACGGGGCAATTAAATATCTTATCAGCCATCTTCTCTGTGTTAAACGCCCAGAGATCCTCCAGTGAACCGCCTCCTCTTGCAATAATTATGACATCTGCTCCATATTTACAAAGGTCGTCTATCGCTCTGCAAATTTCATCGCTTGAATCCGGACCCTGAACATTTGTATTCATGACTACCAGGTTAAAATTTTCAAACCTATTTTTTAAGACAGAGATAATGTCTCTTAGAACTGCTCCTCCTGTTGATGTGGCAACTCCAATTTTCTGAGGAATAGCAGGGATAGTTTTTTTATGTATTTTATCGAAATAACCTTTTTTTTCTAACTTTGCCTTTAGCTGCTCAAAGGCTAAGATTAACGCACCTTTTCCAACTGGCTTTGCATTTAACGCAACTAGCTGGTACTCCCCCCTCTTTTCATAAGCTGACACATAACCATTTATAATAACATGCAAGCCATCTTCTAATTTAAAAAGTAGATTCTTATTATTTTCATAAAACATTACTACCTTGATCTTGGAATGCTCGTCTTTTATATCAAAATACATATGTCTTCTGTTATGAAAATAATAATTACTGACTTCTCCTTCCACCCATATGTTGGAATAGTTTGTCTCCAAACTTTTTCTTATATTAAGATTGATCTCACTGACCGAGTATATTTTAGGTTTTGAAATTTCTACTTCTTCCATGTAAAAATTATTTCAGCTCCCAGCAGATAATCATTATTTCGGTTCTGTCTTCTTCCAAATTTTTAATCAACACATTTACAACCTTGTCCTTTTCCTGATTATAGTAGGTAAATTTAGAAGATTTAGTGTTGCTGTCGTCATCAGAACTTAAAAAATCATCTTCGATATCCCTATCGCTAGTTTCAAATATTATAGATCTATTCCAGATGGATTGGGCCTTTTTGTTTTTATAAAAATTTTCTATAGCTTTAAAATCATCATCCGCATTCATTAGAATAAAAAACAACTTCTCATTGTTTTCTATTTGCCTTGCCTGCTTTACTTTTGAATCAGGATAGTAAAAATTGTTAAAAGTTTTCAGAAAATTCTCATTTTTAAGTAACTGCTCCAATTCATCACCAGACACTTCTGATGATTCAGAAGTGTCAACTCCCTCACTATCTATAGTATTGTCTTGCTGCGAAGTAGATTCTCTGAATGGATTAGGAAATAAACTGCATGATAGCAGAGAACTGAGGCAAACTGCCACAACAACAATGGTTAAAATCTTTTTTGCTAATTTTAATTTTAAAATCATCTGCCTATGAAAAAAATTTATATTTGACAATAATTTTAACCAAAATATACGCACAAAAAAGTAACTCCAGGCAGGCCATTGCAACACTTAGTATATTTTCAAAACCCCGGGTTTTTTCCTTTAAATACTCAAGAGGTTTTTTATAAAATATTTTAATATTTGGAATAAATTTTATAATTGAATATATTGTGTATCCACCCAGTACGGAACTGCCAATAATTATAACAGGATCATCAAAAAGATAAACGCAATAAAAAAAATAACCTAATTCCATTAAACTTAGTAAAGCTATTGCTCCAATAGAAAAAATTGCAGAAAAAGATTTAAGTGAATATTCTTCTTCTGAACTAGCTATATATTTTTGCAATTCCTGGCCTTTCTCCAGTATTGATTCGTCACTTCCAGCTCTTTTTACAAATCTCAGGCTTGATATATGCAGCCAAATCAATATAACCGAAAGAATAAATATTAAAATCATTAATTGTTATTATAATATCATATATGTGATTTGAAAATAACCATATTAAGATAAGTAAAAATTCTCTAAGAGAGTGAGATTGCAGTAATTTCGCATTACTTTTTATGATTTTATTTTTTCTTTACTTGCCGAAGAGCTGCTTTTTCCCGTGTCAGAAGGCTTTGACTCTACTTTCTTGC
>JAUVXY010000139.1 GCA_030603375.1 Actinomycetes bacterium
AATTTTTGTCCTGTATGCTCTAAAAAAATCAACAGAAAACATAAAAACCAGGCCAATTATAAGGGAAGGTTTGTAAATATTAAGAAATGCGTTTTTAATATCTCCTATCTCAACCTGGTTTAGCAAATAATAAAGTAAAAAAATGCCAAATCCTACTACTATAACAACATTTATTGTCCGCAGTATTATTTTTTTTCTGTTCCCTTTCTCATTAGTTTCTTTAAAGTTACCGTCCTTTTTTTTATCCAGTTTTTTCTGCATATAAAAATCACCAACCTTAAAAATTCTACTCCCTGATATTAAAAAAATACCCTCTCGCAATTCTGTTTATTCTAATTCTCACAAGAAGATTAAAATTGATTTCTACTTTTTACTTATGTAATTAGATAGATACCTCAGGGTTTTCCTGGGTCCGCTGTGTGTAAGATGGTACAATAATTTTTTAGTTAAATAGCCAGCTCTTCTTCCCTTTTGCTCTCCACTATATTTTTGATTAATATAACTGGTGCTATTTTTTTGCAAATTGTTTTCATTTATTTTTTTTCTATACGCGCTTGCAACAGGATCTTTACAAAAATTAACAAGCGGCTGACATACTTTTTCCCATGCATATTCTTTTGCCGCATCCCCTATGTTGCCAACACATCTTCTGTAAAATTCTTTATCATCAGCAAGCTTGCCTATAGCTTTTACAATATCATCAACATTTCCGTCTCTAACAGTAATACCCAGCATCTTTTTCCCAACTAATTCACTCAGACAATCGCCACTTGTAGAAATTATTGGCAAACCGGCCCACAGGTAATCCAATATTCTCGTCCTGAATGAAAATCTTGTTTCTATATGTTCAGGATGTGTAATTATTCCTGCATCTGATTCTAAAAGATAGTTTTGCCTTTCTTCATATTCCACCCATCCAAAGTTAAAAAAAACATTTTTACCAAATACATCTAATTTTTTTGCTAAATCAACTGTCTCATTTACAAGTTGAAGCTTTTTAACTTCCGGGTTAGGATGTTTTACTCCCATAAAAAATAATTTTATATCATCTCTTATTTTACTAATTTCAGCCATAGCTTTTATAAGAGTTAATGGATCAAACCAATTATATATTCCCCCACCCCATAAAATTACAAAATCATCTTTCCCAATTCCATCTATTTTACCTTTTAATACCTGCTTTGTGTGTATGGGTTTATTAGTGGAAAGACCAAACGGAACTACATCTATCATCTTTTTTAGGGTCGGATCTTCATTGTAAGAATAAGGGTTTACTCTGTTTAGCGCTGCAAGCATTCCAAGCCAAAAGTCCCTCTGCCTTTCAGAAGCACAAATAAAGAAATCACCGTAATAAAGCTGTTCATTTAAGATATAGTGGATTGACTTATGAACATCTAATCTTTTTTTGATAGGCTCACTCTGATATTCAGCCAAAGTTGCAAGATTGTAGGGATCATAAATATCCATTATTAAAAATTTATCTGACTTTTTTATACTACTGTATTTAGAAAATGTTGTCCCGCCACTTAAAATTATATCCACATCTTTTATAATATCCCTTAGCCCGCTATCATCCTTGTACCGCACTATCTTAAATCCCTGCTCAGGCAGATTCACCTCATTTGGAATTGCTAAAATTACGTTCATATACCGTGACAGCACTTTAGCAAAATTCCAAACTCTGATTGCTGGTCCAGCCATTTCTTTTGATATAACCTCACTTGAAACTATAAGGAGTGTCCTTTTTATTTTCTTTTGAAATAGTTCATAAATTCCAAGTGATTGCAGCATATCTATCTGTTTCTTTTGATAATCTTTATCAGGAGATACTGCTAAAAACTGCCCTCTAAAATATGAGAATATTGCCTTATCATCTCTTCTCCTATTTTCCTGAATCTTTTTTCTTTTTGCTTTCAGCTGCGGCAGGCTGTCTAAAAAATCCTTAACAGCCATAATAGAAGAAAGAGGCTCTTTTGATATTCTTAAGTTACCAATTTCTTCACTTAATCTACCAGATAACCCCTCTGCTTCTTTAGAATCATCAATATTAAAATTATAGTATTTTTTATAATCAAACTTAAAATCTACAAAAACACGATTAAAAATATTGCCTAAAGAGGCAGCTAATACCCTGGGTAAATTTTCATCATCATAATTTTTAAAAATTGAATAAAGCGAATTTCTCTCTTTTAAAAACCTGAGCTTATCTTCACTAAATATTTTTGAAGTTCCATGATGAATATGGTAAACAATAGACTTTGGAGCAAAAATAACTTTATATCCCAGCACCCATAGTCTCCAGCCAAAATCTACATCTTCATAATAGGCAAAAAAATCCCCGTCAAATCCTCCTGCATCCAGGAATACCTTCCTGTTTACAAGCATTGCTCCGCCATTCACAAAGGGAAGATAATTGTACTGGTTATATACATCTTTGTCGGTAGAAACTCCATAATCAATCTGGAATCCTTTTCCTTCAAAATTTATCATCCCTCCGACAAAATCCAGTGTCTTCCCGTCTGCAGAGAGCACCTTAGAACCTGAGGCTGCAGCTTCCGCGTCATCGTATATAGGCCTTACAAGCTCTATGAGCCAGTTTTTGTCTACTTTTGTATCATTGTTTAAAAAAGCTATGTATTTTCCAGAAGCTGCCTTAGCTGCTTGATTGTTCGCAGGAGCAAAACCTGCGTTACTGGAGTTTTTTATAAGTTTTATATAAGGATAATTTTCTTTTATAAACTTTACAGATCCATCAGTAGAGCCGTTATCCACAACTATTATCTCAAGTTTATCTTGTGGATAATTTAGGTTTTTAATGCTGTCCAGGCATCCTTTTAGATAATCTTTTCCATTAAGATTTACTATAGAAATCGATATTTGAGGATAAGTAAGAACATTTTTCATTTATACAAATCTCCTGTTAAGGCCGATTAACCTTTAAAACTATTGAATAAATTAAAACAAATTATAACAAACAATTTAATTTAAACAATAATTAATGCTAAAATATAAAAAAATCAGAAATTTTTAAAGATATGAGACAAATAAATATTGCCTTTTTAACAGATAGAATGATAAAGGGTCATGGAGTAGATTTAGTTGTAGACAGACTGGCAGATGGTCTGGCTAAAAAAGGGTATATCTGCAAAGTATACTGCAATTATTTTGATGAAACTTTTATCAGC
>JAUVXY010000057.1 GCA_030603375.1 Actinomycetes bacterium
TTTAATTCTGAGAACAAAATATTAATAATAGATTTTAAATTACCAGAATTAGAAGATATGCCAAAAATAAAAGAAGTAAAATATATAAAATCAAAAAAAACTCTTAAAAAGTCTTATATTTCGAATAGTGAATTAAAAGAAAATTATGATAGTTTTCTATATCAAACTTCTTTAAAAATAATAAACGATATATATAAATCAGATTATGCAAATATCATAGAAGCAGTAGTATTCAATGGCTGGATAGAAACTATAGATAAAAAAACAGGAAAAGATATTACATTATGCATTTTATCTATACAAGCTTCAAGAGAACAATTCTTATCTATAAATCTTGAAAAAATAAATCCTAAAGAATGTTTTAAGGGTCTAAAGGGTATTAGCAGTGTGAGACTTTATACGATTACTCCTATTGCTCCTATTTTACAAATTAATAAAGAAGATAGGCGATTTATTTCTTCTTATGAAGTAATGAAAAATATTGATGATTCACAAAACATAGCAGCAATGGACTGGGAAGATTTCGAACATCTAATTAGAGAAATTTTTGAAAAGGAATTTTCACAAGATGGCGGTGAAGTTAAAGTAACACAATCTAGTCGTGATGGAGGTGTTGATGCAGTAGCTTTTGATCCAGACCCTATAAGAGGTGGTAAGATTGTTATCCAGGCAAAAAGATATACCAATGTAGTTGGTGTATCAGCTGTTAGAGATCTTTATGGGACTGTAATAAAAGAAGGAGCCACAAAAGGAATTTTAGTAACTACTGCAGATTATGGAGCAGATACTTATGATTTTGCTAAAGAAAAACCCCTAACATTGATTAATGGTTCAAATTTACTATACTTACTGGAAAAGCATGGTCACAAAGCAAAAATAGATTTAAAAGAAGCCAAGTTGATTTTAGAAGAGAAAAAAAGATAAAAAGACTATTAATAATAATGTTGACTATAAAACCTATAATAATCTCAAATTTTTATTTCTATTATTAAATTCGATAAAAATAAAATTAAGTGAACTCAATCTATGGGCACATAGTATTTTTGAAATAAATAGTTAGAATAACTACAGGAATAACCTTACCCCATTCTTTAGTCCAGCTTTCAAATGAAATATGAACTAGTTTTTGGGGGACCCTCAATATGTTAAAAACTAACATTTTGTTTGGATCAGTTTTAGGTTAACACAAACATTCAAGAAGAAAAATATGATTTAAAATTATATTACTTCCCATAACCAGGATGCCAGGGTCCGCTGTTTTCTGGTCAATACTTTTTAATGCCTCATAATAGCTGCTCCTATCATGATCATAATAATTATCAAGAGTAAAGAATCTTTTAACATCAAACCCTCTTTTATACAGAACTAGGGTTGCTACAATCCTGGCTGTTCTGCCGTTTCCATATATAAAGGGATAGATTCTTACAATCTCATAATGGATTCAGGACCGTGGCTCTTGTTTTAGTTTCATTAAATGGTATAATTTCAACAAACGTTGAAACTATTAGGAATAATGAAACTATGATTAGTGAAAAAGATACAATTAACAAAATAGAAAGAGTTGCTAAAAAAATATTTACATCTATAAAATTTGTAAAAGTTTTAAGAGTCTATAAAGAGAAAGACCTTCTAAAACGAAAACCTGATTTAGAAATCCAAATACAAAATCGAAATGGAAGTAAATATAAAATAATATTTGAAGTTAAGTCTACAGGGCAGCCAAGATTTTCAAGGATGGCTGTGAGCCAGCTCAGAGAACTGATATCTAATAGGGAAAATCTATATGGTGTTTTTGCATCTACGTTTATTTCGGAGGATTCCCAACAAATATGCAAGGATAGTGGGATAGGATTTTTAGATCTTGGGGGAAATTGTTTTTTTAATTTTGACAATATTTACATAAGTGTTGAGGGCCGTACTAACCCTTATCCAACTACGAGATCTTTAAAAACTATTTTTTATCCAAAATCCAGCAGAGCTTTGAGAGTTCTTTTACAAAATCCGGGAAAATCCTGGTTTGTTAAAGGTTTAGCAATAGAAGCAGAAATTTCCATCGGACAAGCATCTCTTATCAAGAATAGATTATTAGAATATGAATATATAGATACTGTAAAAATTGGTAAAAAGGTAAAGTTCAAACTTATAAGATGGGAGAAACTTTTAGACGAGTGGGTAAAAAATTATAGTTATAAAAAAAATATTATAAACAATTACTACTCGCCTCAAGACATTAAAACGATTGAAAATAATATTTCCAGTTATCTTAATCCTAAAAGAGATAATTATGCTTTCACCCTTACATCAGGAGCTTCTCTAGCTGCACCATTTTTAAGATATAATAGAGCTTTTATATATTTTCAGGGTAGCAGTGAAAAGTTAGCAAAAGATTTAGGTTTTAAAAAGGTGACCTCTGGACCAAATATCTCAATAATACAACCATACGACGAAGGTGTTTTCTATAGTCTGCAAAAAATAGAAGGGAAAAAAGTAGTTTCGGATATTCAATTATACCTGGATTTAACTGGTTATAAAGAAAGAGGTGAAGAAGCAGCGAAATTTCTACTTGATCAAAGAATTAGAAAAAAATGGTAACTAAACTTAATTACGAAAAAAAAGAAGTTGATATTTGTCTATCAGTCATTGTAGAAACAATGACTATTCTCGGAGAATATAGAGATAGTATAGTCCTTGTCGGAGGCTGGGTCCCCTATTTTCTCATAGAAGATAAAAAAGAGGCACATATTGGTAGTATAGACATAGATCTAGCATTAGATTTTAATGTTATATCAGACGATGCTTACAAAACTATACTGGAACTTCTTGAAAAAAGAGGATATAAAAAAGGAAGTCAACCATTTATTTTTACAAGGTCTATTAAGTACAAAGACGGCAATACTTATACAATTAAAATAGATTTTTTATCTGGTGAATATGGCGGTTCAGGTAAATCTCATCGAACTCAGAAAATACAGGATATTAATGCAAGGAAAGCACGAGGATGTGACCTGGTTTTTCAAGACAACCTGATAGTATTAATAAAAAATCCAATTCCAGATGGTTCAGTAAATCAAATAAGTATTAAATTAGCAAATGTAATACCATTTCTTGTAATGAAAGGAATGGCTTTATGGAATAGATATAAAGAAAAAGATGCTTACGATATTTACTTTATTATTAAAAATTATCCTGGGGGTTTAGAAGAATTAGCAAAGACTTTTAAACACATTAAATCAAATAAACTTGTGCAGGAAGGTTTAGGAAAGATTATGGCTAAATTTGATAGCATTGATGCTGTAGGTCCAACCTGGTTGGTCAGATTTCTGGATATTGAAGATGAAGAAGAGGTAGACAGAATTAAAAGAGATGTTTATGAAAGAGTCAATATATTAATGAAAAAACTTGGGATAAAAAAATTTCAAGAGAAACATAAAAAATAGCATGGAGTATTTGACAACAAGCTCAATCTGTTACAGCCCCAACTATCGCGTTAACCGCCCCAATAGTCCATCCAAGGGAAGTGATTAAACCTGCGATAAAAGAATCGGCATACTCATCATGGTTGCAATAAGTTTCATTTTATGTTATATTGCTCCAAAATAAAATATTAAGGAGATGCTACTGATTATGAGTACAGCAATAAAGATTTCAGACAAAATTGCAAACGAAGCAAAGATTTCGGCAAAAGTTACGCGCCGGTCCATGGCAGGGCAAGTTGAATACTGGGCTTATATTGGCAAGATTGCAGAGGATAACCCGGATTTATCTTTTTCAATAATCAATGATATCCTGCTTGGCAGAGAGCAGCTAAAAGAAGGGCTTGGAACCGCTTATCTTTTTGGGGAAGGTGATTAGATATTAAAATAATACAGTCACCGCTTTTCCAGAGACAGAAGAAAAAGTTGTACAAAAAACAGATAAAGATACTTGACGAAGAGATTAGCAAAATAGTAAAAAACCCGGAAACCGGGCAAGAAAAAAGAGGAGCTATAAAAGGTGTTCGGGTACACAAATTCCGCGTTGAAAAGCAGCTTTTCCTGCTGGCTTATGAATTAGAAGCAGGTGTGTTAAAGCTAATAATGGTGGGCAGTCATGAAAACTACTATAGAAATCTAACTAAATATCAAAATGAATAATTCAGAATTTTAGTCCCCATGGTCTATCCTATATTTTACCCCCATATCTTGCCATTATTGCAGCCAGGAGTGACAATATAAAAATTCTGCTGTAAAATTGACTTATTATTTTTTTTTTACTAATATATGCAATTGTTTCAGTAGATTATTTTACTCTAGGGCCCATAGCTCAGCTGGTTAGAGCAGCGCACTCATAATGCGGAGGTCCCAGGTTCGAATCCTGGTGGGCCCACCAAATGTTTAGCCTATCTTGCTCTGAGCCAATCTATTTTTGATGAGGTCCAAAAGATTTGTGGAAAATGGGTCTACTTTATTCAAAATAGCCAGGTATATGCTTATCCAGTCTGCCAGCAGGATGCCGCAAAAAACCTTAGAGGAGTTATCTTTTCCTTCCAATACGATTTCTTCAAACCGGATTCTTTTTTCTATAAAAATGCCCTTTACTATATCAAGCCTTTTCTTCATGTCTTCTTTATCTATAATAAAAACCACAAAATATTTAGCTCGCAGTTCAGGGCTCATCTCCCACGCTACTATTTCGTCATGATCTATCTCAGGTATGGTACCAAAGTGCGCAAAATTTTTGCTGGAGAGGCATATCTGGCTTTTTAACCTATAGCTAACCACTTCTGTTAATTTTGTACACCCATATATTACTGGAATGTTTTGATAAAGGTTTACGGCAGTTCTTTTTGCAATGTTGTTATATGTACCAACGCTGGGATTTAATTTCTTTGAGTATTTAAACATTGCATCTTCAATATCATTCCAATCCAAACCTAACGGGCAGCTGTCTTCAGCGTTGCATATATGGATAGCGCCAGCTCTATATAAAACGCCTACCAGTAGTGTGTATATATATCCCACAGACATTCTTGATGGAATATGAGCTTCATATTTTACGAGTCTGATATTTTTATTGTTGGCAGCTTTTTCTTCTAATTTTCCACCGGTAGTGATAACAGTGACGCCTGTACTAAGTTTTAAAACATTATCAACTGCTTTTACTACTTCAACTGTATTTCCGCTGTAAGAAACTGCAATAACAAGAGTGTCTTCGTTGACCCATAACGGTATGGTGCTTTTGGAGCAAAAGATAATAGGCAGTTTTAATTCATTAATGTTAATAGACCCTATTAATCTGTACGCAACATTAGCTGAGTTGCCGATACCCAGGATCAGAGCATTTTTAAATTTTTTCTTATACCCTAATTCTGATTCTCTTACTATCTTTTCTGCTTTTTTAAACTGTTTTGGAAAATCGTTAAGTATATCTATTATTTTGTGGGGATCATGGTCGTAGATATACTTTTCATTGTCCAGTAAATCCAACTTTTTCCTCCTGCATATTTTAGAAGCAATTAAGAACCCTTTTTCTATTTACAAATAAATATTATAATATTTAAACCAATAACACAATTTTACAAGTTGCTAAAAATGATTTTAAAAGAACTTACCGTAAATCTTGATGAGATTTTTAAAAAAAATCTTGCTCTTGGGTGGGATAAAATAGGGCTGCAGGTTGGAAATTTAGACAGAAACATTAAAAAAATACTTATTGTCCTGGATATAAATAACAGCGTTGTAAAAGAAGCAATTGATTTGAGTGCTGATTTAATTTTATCGCATCACCCATTGATATTTGATCCTGTTGATGCAGTTGTAAGCGCAGATAGTGTCCAGAAAAAGATACTGAACCTTGTTGAAAATAAAATAGCTGCCTATGCCGCTCATACTAATTACGATATTATGCCCGGCGGATTAAATGATTTTGTCGTAAAAATATTGGATCTGGCACCTTCAGGCATAATAGAGCCTCAGTATGAACAGTGGTATAAGTTTGTTGTTTTTGTTCCCAAAGAATCAGAAAAAAAAGTAAGAGATGTCATCTGTCAGCATAGCGGCGGACAATGGAAGAATTATTCATGCTGCACATTTAACATAGACGGCAGGGGCACGTTTCTGCCTCTAAAAGGCGCAAAACCTTATATAGGAAAACCTGGTAAGATAAATTATGTGGATGAGGTTAAAATAGAGTGCATAGTTAGCGAAAACGCCCTGGAAGAAGTTGTCAGTTCTGCTATAGCAGCGCATCCTTATGAGGAAGTTGCATATGATATTTATAAAATAGAAAACAAATTTTCAGATGCAGGAGTAGGCAGATATGGGGAACTTAAAGAGGATAAATGTTTTACTGAGTTTCTTGAAATTATAAAAAATAAAATGAATATTAAAAATTTTAGATGGCTTTCTGACGGCAGCATAGATCTAGAAAAGAAGAAAATCAGCAAAGTAGCTGTTGTAAATGGAAGTGCAAACTCTCTAACAGATAAACTGGCTGCCCTTGATTGCGATTTGTTAATTTTAGGAGAAATCAGCTATCATAATGCGCTAAGCATTATAGAAAGCGGAAAAATACTGGTAGAGATAGGGCATGGGTGCAGCGAGAAATGGGCCGTATGCGATATGGGCGATAAGTTAAAAGAATTTTTCCAGCTGCAAAAAATAAAAATAGAAATCATAAAGAGTAAATTAAGCCACATAGCCTGGAGGTATTATATTGAATAGCTCAAAATTTAATGTTCTCAGTTTAGTAAAGCTGCAAATGGTAGACAGCAGGATATCTAAAAAGGCAAGTGACATTGAGAACGTGAAGAATAATGAAGAATTGACTTTGATGAAAAAAGAGTTTGATGAGATAGATGACAAGCTAAAGCTGGTTGATAAAAGGTACAGGGAACTGGAGAATAAGCGAAAAAGAATGGAAGATTCTGTCGGAACTCATAATGAGAAGATAGAAAGGGATGAGCAAAAGTTATTTAGCGGAACTATCACAGATGCAAAAGAACTTGTAAATTTACAGGAGGAAGCCAAAACTCTTAAGAAGAGCAATGATGAAATTGAAACTCAAATGCTGGAACTTATGGTTAAGATAGATGATTTGCTTGTGGAGATAAAAAATATTCAAGGGAAAAAAGAAGAGCTTGAGTCACAGATAAGCAGTATGGAAAAAGATATAAGCAGGCAAGTAAAATTATTGGAGGAAAAAATAAAAAACTTAGAAGCCATAAGAGATACTGTTACCCCCGGTATACCCGGGGACTATTTAGACGGGTATGAGAAAGCAAAGGCCAAGAAAAAAGGTATTGTTGTTGGTGTTTTAAGAGATAAATTTTGCAGTGCCTGCAATATGCAGATTTCAACTGTTGAAGCGGAAAAAATAAAGGATTTGGATAAAGTATACAGATGCCCCTTATGCGGCAAGATGCTTATTATTTACAGAGATGAAATTGAAAAAATAATATCTGAATTGGAGATTTAAATGATAGAAACTAAAAATGAATATAATTACTTAAAAGTTTACTTTGATGGCGGCTCAAGAGGAAACCCAGGGCCAGCTGCAGTAGGCGCTGTAATATATGACGAGAATGATAAAAAGATTGACGAGGTAAGCTTATGTATTGGCAAGCAAACCAATAACATAGCAGAGTATACGGCTCTGGATAAGGCATTGGATGCTCTGGAAGGTTTTAGCTGCAGCAGGGTTGTGCTATTTACCGACAGCAAACTTTTGCATCACCAGATCAAAAAAATTTGGAAAATAAAAGATAGCAATATTTTAAAAATTTATCTGAGCGTAAATAAAAAGCTCAGCAGGTACGGTCTTGTAGATTTACGCCTCATACCAAGAGAGATGAACAAAGAAGCTGACAGACTGGTAAATTTGGCGCTTGACGGGAAAGAGACTTCTTACGAAGGAGAATCTGAAATAAAATTTGGCAGCATAGAAGATCCTGACAGCATAGGTAAGTAGAAGCTGTTGATTTTTTATTAAATACCACTATTATTATATATGGAGTTAGTCGAGTAGTCGCGCAGGGCATTTTGCTTTGCGAGGAAAGTCCGAGCTCCATAGGGCAGGATGCTGGGTAACGCCCAGTGGGGTTTTAGCTTTAAAGGCTAGCCTTAACGCTAGTGCAACAGAAAATATACCGCCAGAGCATAGTTTTAAGCTAAATTCTGGTAAGGGTGAAAAGGTGAGGTAAGAGCTCACCAGCAGCCTGGTGACAGGCTGGCTTGGTAAACCGCATCCGGAGCAAGACCAAATAGGGAAGGTATAAGGTGGCCCGCCTTACTTCCGGGTAAGGTTGCTTGAGACAAATAGTAATATTTGTCCTAGATAGATGACTACTGCTGCCTATGCTTATAAAGTAAGTGCAGGCAGTACAGAACTCGGCTTACAGACTAACTCCGCTGCTATTTCTTCTAAAAATACTTAAAAAATATATGTCAAAAGAACTAAATGTAGTATTGAAAACGCTGCATGAACTCAATGTTTGTGTTAACCTAAAACTAGGCCATATTTCATTTGAAAACTGTACCACTCCAAAATAACATACCCTATATAATCGTTAAGTTATATAGGAAGGACTAAAGGAGTGATAACATTGAAAGACAAACAAAAAATACTACTGGAGGCGATACTGGAGGATAAGCCACAAAGGCAGGTTGCAAGGGAGACGAAGATTTCAAGAACCACTATCGGTAAATACTTGGAAAACTATGAAGATGTAAAATCAAAACTAATGGGCAGTGATGATATTAAACTAAAGGAAGACAGGATATGGGCAGCACTATCGGTTATGGCCCTAAATAGTAGAAAACTTTTAAGAGATATGGAGAAATCACCGGAACTGATATATAGATTCGGGTAAATTTAGAAAAATAAATAGAGAAATAAGATTGAATCAAAAGATTCAATCTTTAAATCTGAAAAATATTATTCTCGTTACATTTAAAATAGTGAAAAAGGTGAATTATTCACCGGGAACTAATTAATTGGACGTTGATAATATTTAGTTGGGTTTAAACAGATAAAGATGATGAATTGTTGTAAAGCAATTCGTTCGCCCTATTGCCTCACCTAAAAAAGTATCTGAAAGCCTATACGTTGCTTCAACTAAGAAAGTATCTGAAACCAGTACAGAGGAATAGGGATATGTAGGTAATAGTAGAGAAGACACACTACCCTGTGATGTATCCGTAAACCT
>JAUVXY010000036.1 GCA_030603375.1 Actinomycetes bacterium
TTGTATCAATACCATTTATAAATACATCTCCAGAATATCTACTATACACACCACCTAGTATCTTTATTAAAGTAGACTTCCCAGCACCATTTTCGCCAACTATCGCATGAATTTCTCCATTAAATATCTTAAATGAAACATTTTTTAAGGCTTTAACACCAGCAAAATATTTTGACAAATTTTTAAATTCTATTATACTTTTATTATTTTCCATAATTTTAATAATGAAACCTCATTTTTTAGTTAGCTCCATATAAATGGAGCTAACTAACTTTTTATTCTATTGAGTTATTGTCTTCCAAAATTCTTTATATTCTTCTATAGAATATCTTCCTTCTCCACCTTCCTTAGTAATAATATCAAGACCTGCATCTACTATCTCGTTATATTTAGCATCAGGGTTCGTAATAAGATCATATAATATTTTAGAGCCTTCATATCCCCAATCAAAATATCTTTGGCCAACTAACCCATATACAATACCTTCTTCTATATAAACTTGTTGGGGCTCTATTGAATCGAAAGTAACTATAGTTAATCCACCTGCTTTAGCCTTTTCTGCTACTGTAGGCATTGTATCTGTAGTACCAAAGAAAGGAAATCCATCAACAGCTATCCAACCACTTATTTCAGGATGGGATTTTGTATAATCTTCAAAAGCTTGAACTGATTTACCAATTTCCATTCCACCACCTGTTACTATATCTACAATTTCAATGTTTGGAGCTATTTCTTCAAGCTTATCTTTGGCACCATCATATCTATCTTGTAGATTCGCAGCACCAATCTGTACATTCCAAATAGCTATCTTGCCTTCTGTACCCATTCCATCAACTAATAATTTTGCCATCTCAATTCCGCCTTGATAATTATTTGAACCATAGTAAAGTATTCTGTCACTACCAGCAGCATCAGAATCCCAACAAATCACTTTAATTCCTGCTTTCACTGCTTCATTAATTGCTGGAGTAATAGCTTCGGCGTCATTAACCGATAATCCAATTCCATCAACTTTTTTAACAACCATATCTTCTATAAACTTGCTTTGAAGAGCAGGGTCATCAGCAGTTGGTCCAGTCCATATGATTTTAAACCCAAGCTCTTCTGCTGCAGCCTCACAACCTCTTC
Source organism: Actinomycetes bacterium (assembly GCA_030603375.1). GTDB lineage: Bacteria > Actinomycetota > Humimicrobiia > Humimicrobiales > Humimicrobiaceae > JAUVXY01. Next base: position 1,129 of record JAUVXY010000036.1, read on the forward strand.
CAGCAATCGCAAATACTGGGTTGTCAATAGTTTTTGGCATCATCATTATAACTACTTCTTTCTTAGTTTCCTCTTCCTCAGCTTCTTCTGCTACCTCTTCTTCAGCAACTACTTCTTCAGTTGTTCCCTCAGATGTAACTTCTTTCTTACATCCAGCAAAAGAAAAACTTGCTATAATAACTATAGTCAGCACTGTTACAATCGACCATGATATTAGTTTTTTCATTTTTTGCCTTCCTTTAGTTAATCACTTATTCAACATCTTTTAATAAATTTTCCACGAAACTTGTTTAAAGCCAAGCTTCCATGTTTAAGCATCGTTGAGCTAGATCTTACATTGTTATCATATTTACCTCCCATCTATCGTGTTGATAAGATAATAATCTTTCTAATTAAATTTTTTTAAAATTCATATCACCCCCTTTATTTCATAATCTTAATTAACTATTAGTTTCATCCATGCCTTACAGAAAGTTTATTTCTGACTAGCAAATGTTTTCCTTGCTTGGTCTATGAGAATCGCTGCTAGTACAATTAACCCCATAGCGGTTTTTTGCCAGTAAGCCGAAACATCTATTAATACAAGACCATTTAACATTACTCCCATTATCGCAATTCCAGCCACATTTCCTAAAACACTACCAACACCACCAGCCAATGATGCTCCTCCAATAACAGTCCCAGCTACTATATCTAGCTCATAACCACTTGCTAATAAAGACTGCGCTACGCCCAACCTAGAACTCAATAATATTCCACCTAATGCAGAAAGTGTTCCTGAAAGCATATAAGCTACATATTTGACCTTAACAATATTTATGCCAGAAAGTCATGCCGCAACATCATTTCCTCCAACTGCATAAATCTCATAACCCCATACTGTTTTAGTTAAAAAGAGATAAAGCAAAATTGCTATAACAAAATATACCACTACAGGAATTGGTACTATTTTAAACATATACCCAGCACCAATTTTCAAATAATTTTCGGGTAAACCGTACACTGTTTCAGCTTTTGTCAAAATAAAAGTTAAACCACGAACTACGCTCATCATTGCAAGTGTTGCAATAACAGGATTTAGTTTAGTCTTTGTAATAAGAAATGAATTTATTACTCCAACAGTTGTGCCGGTCAAAAGACCTGCTAATATTGATAGTGGGATGGGAATTCCAGCCTTCAGACACAACGCTGTGTTAATTGAAGCAAGTGCCATAACTGAACCACTAGTTAAATCTAGACATCCAGTAATAACTACTACCAACTGTCCCAATGCACTAATTCCTGTAAAAGAAAATGCCCTAAGTGTATTAAAGATATTTTCAGCCTCTAAAAAATATTTAGAACTTAAAGAAAATATTAACATCAAGATTGCTAGAGCTCCAATGATTCCAACATCACTTTTCATGCCTCTTAACTTACCCAATAACATATTTTTATCCCTTTTAATTTTATTTACCTTGTTAATATTTATTGTGGCCTCCTAACTATTTTTTTGATTCAATAATAAACCAATTTTATATCTCTCTATTTATAAGTCTTTTGCCTATATTTCCTTACCAGTAAGATTTTTTCCTAAACTGCCACCTGGATGGTACAAAGCAAAATCTTCTTTTTTAAACCCTTTCAGATAGGATACTGTTACTGCAAGTGCATCACCTATAATTAAAGTCGCAGTTGCGCTTGTTGTTGGCGCTAAATTTAAGTGATCCGCTTCCCTTAGTTTTCCTATTGAAACATGGGCATGACTATTTTTAGCCATAGTCGACTCTGAATTAGAAGTAATTGAAATTTTCTTGCATCCAATCCTATTTAGAGTTGGAAAACAATTCAGCATCTCCCTGGTTTCTCCTGAATTAGATAAAGCTATAACTACATCATCTTTTTCAATCATTCCCAAATCACCATGCAAAGCTTCATCACCATGAACAAAAAAAGATGGAGTTCCTGTTGACGCCATTGAAGCAGCAATTTTTTTCCCTACGTGCCCCGATTTTCCAATACCCATTATTATAACTTTCCCCTTGCAGTTTAAAATTGCATCAGCAGCTTTAGTAAAATTATCATCAATACAGTTAAGCAATTTTTTTGCACCATCAATTTCTTTATTTACTACGCTTTTTGCATAAGATATTACTTTATTTTTGTTTAAACCTTTATCTATTTTTAGATTATAGCTTACCATACCAACCCTCACTTAGTCTTTTTATTAAATCACTTACCTTTAGTAAAATATGGCGGGACAACCTCTTCTTTAAGCGGCAAATCCACCCAGCCATCTTCTTCCATTGATTTAAACACAGCACAAAGTACTTCCATATCTTTTGCACCATCTTCCATCTTTATAACCGGCTCCTTTCCATAAGCAATACATTCAATGAAGTGCTGAATCATTTTCTTGTACGCCCATCCTCTTGGAGGATAAATGGAAACCCATCTTTTCTGAAGTGGTGTTGTCACATTATCCGTTGCCCAGAAAACTTGAGGATAACGGTAATCTCTAACTATTTCAGGCAGTTCTTCCCAGCTATAGTCTCTGTCGATATATATAGCCATAGGAGCAGATTGATATGGATTCTGGGCCTCTGAGCTTGTAAGGATCGTACCTCTGGTTCCCAGCAGTTCGCATCCTTGCGTTACAGCAGGTGAATATCTGTTTAGGTCAACCATTCCATACGTATTATCTTCAAATTCAATCTGGATATAAACACAATCATCAAGTGGAGTATAATCCTGGGGCCTTGTTATATTCTTGGCAATGCCACAAACTCTCTTGACCTCTTTTCCCATAAGCCACAGAAGCAAATCTACCATGTGGGAACCTAAATCAAATAATGCTCCTGCACCGGCAAGCTTTGGATCCTGTCTGAATTTTGAATAGGATATCATTTCATGATAGAGATCCCAGGATTCATGAGATTTTGAGCTTCCCATTTTAAGGTCGCCTATAACACCCTGGCTTATCAGCTCTTTGGCAATAAGATGCTGCTCCCAGAAGCGGTAATTGCAGCCCACCATTACCTTTGTATTATATTTTTTTGCAGTATTTACAATATCCCAGGCTTCATAGTTAGTGCATGCAAAAGGTTTTTCTATAATCACATGTTTTCCTGCCTGGGCACAGGCTATTGCTTGTTCATGGTGATAAACGTTTGGAGAGGAGATAATTACAAGATCGATGTCATCTCTTTTTAGCATTTCCTGATAATCCTTATATGCTGCCTTTGCTCCCCATTTTCCAACTGCGTTCTCTGTATATTTTTCTACAACATCACATGCCCCAATAAGCTCTGCTTCTGAAATTTGATTTATTGATGGAAAATGAGCTATTTCAGCAACACTGCCACAACCTATTATGCCAATACCGACTTTTTTTACTTCTTTATCCATTATGATACCTTCCTAATTAAATTTATTTTTTTCAGACTCCCTTAAAAAATTTCACACATGAGCTAAAAACAAAAATTTACTTTATCAAGCCTTCAATAACTTTAACCCTTTTCTCAACTTCTTCTATATTTGGCATTCTATCAGCTACTACTCCTCCGCTTTTTTCAATAACATATGAAGTAGCTGCAGTTCCATATATTGCTGAAATATATGGATCATTGCTTGCGAGAAACTTAACTAGAAAACCGGCAAGATAACAATCACCAGCACCCGTAGGATCAATAATTTTTTTTATTGGAAAGGGAGAAATATAACTTTCTATATCTTTTGTTTTAATATACGAACCTTTTTCACCCAGTGTTATAACACAAATTTTTGCTCCCCAATCAATTATTTTTTTAGAAATTACTTTTTCATCTAAGTCGCTTGTACCAAAAATATGAGAATAATCCTCCACAGATGCTTTCACAATATCAAAATACGGACAAATTTTTTTTATTTCATTCCCGTCCTTTATTTCTGGATGAGTATCAGATGTACCGCCACCATATCCACCTAAATCTACAGCCATAATTTTTCCAAGGCCAACAATCTTTTCTATCGTTTTAATATTAACCTCATAGTCCATAGGGCATATATAAAATATCTTAGCATCAAGATATTCTTCTGGAATATCTTTAAAAAAAATATCTTCTGCTTTAGTTATAAATCTCAATGTTTTATTTCCATTACTATCATAGATAAGCTCGTTGTTAGTTGATTTTTCCCCGACTATTGTCCCATTCTTATCAATCTGAAGTTCATCAAAAACATTAAGCAAACTCTTAGGAAAATCTTTTCCAATTTTTGTTACTATACCAACCTTTGCACCAAGTGAAGCCATGCAAACAGATGAATAAGCTACGGGACTTCCCAGAACCGGAGATACCTCTCTATCTGGAAATATTATTTTCTCATTTAATATATGGCCTGATACTGCAATATCTACCAATCTATTTCCCCTTTTATTAACTTCTCACAATTTTCTTTTGCTTCTTCGTCAGAGAACCTCTTTGGAGGATGCTTCATAAGGTAAGAGGAAGCAGAATACAATGGCCCTCCTATCTTTCTATCAAGGGCTATCTTTGCATATCTTATTGCATCAATAATACAGCCAGCAGCATTTGCAGAATCTTCTATTGAACATTCAAGTAAAATTGTTACTGGATTTTCTCCAAAATTTTCGCCTTCAAAATAAAGGCGGCATATCTTTTTATCTCTTTGAAGACCAATGTAGCCAAATCCTACCGAAACCTCTGTGTCATAAGGAATAACACTTTCCACGGATGATTTCTTAGAAAATTCTTTTGTTTCCCCTCTTTTTACTAAATTCACGAAATCGGTATTTCCTGCAAAATTAAGTTGCGAAGTTTTATTTATTTTAACCCCTCTGTCTACACACAATTGGGCTAAAACTCTATGTAAGATAGTAGCGCCTATTTGTGATTTTATATCGTCGCCAATTATTGGTACCTTTGCTTTTTTTGCTTTTTCTACAAATTCAGGATTACTTGTAATGAACTCTGGCATACAATTTATAAAAGCACATCCTGCTTCAATTGCACAATTTGCATAAAACTTTGCTGCTTCTGCAGAGCCTGTTGGAATAAAATTCACAAGCATATCTGCCCGTGAATCTTTAAGCTCTTTTACTACATCACACGGCTTTAGGTCGTCAGCCACATCAAAAAATTCTCGCAGGTGTTTTGGAGCCCCATCAAGTATTGGACCCATTTTTACTTCTACATTTTGCTTGGGAACATCCGCAAATTTTGTCATATTATTTGGTTCTGTAAAAATAGCTTCCGACAGATCCTTCCCAACTTTTTTTCTGTCAATATCAAATGCAGCCACATACTTTATATCTCTAATTTTGTAATCTCCCAGTACTGGGTGCATAAGGCCAGGAATCCATTTTTTGTTATCTTCTACATCATTGTACTTATAGATACCTTGGACCAAATGACTTGTACAACACCCTATGCCAGCGACTGCAACTCTTATTTCATTATCTGCCATCAATTACTTTCCTTCCATACTTTTATATTCATTTTTGATTGTTAAAATACAGTTAACTAACAGCAATTAATTATCTTGTAAAAAAATTTCTAAATAAAATTGAATTATTTATTTTATTGCATTATAATTTTTAAAATTGATGTTATTGTTAACTGTTATCTATAACTGTTATCTATAACAATACAATGCTTGAAAACTTTTGTCAACATTTTTTTGAAAAAAAAATAAATTTAATTTATCATCTTAAAAAAAGAACAGACAAAGAATGAGTTAAAATGACAAATATATATGAACTTGCTAAAAAAGCCGGTGTTTCTCATATGACCGTATCGAGGGCATTTAATAACCCTGAACAGGTTAATAAAAAAACGAGAGAAAAAATATTTAGAATTGCTGACGAATTAAGCTACAGGCCAAGTCTGGTTGCCAGAAGCATGAGAACCAAAAGGACCAACTATATTGGCCTGATACTTCCCGATATAATTAACCCATTTTTCCCTGAAATAGTTAGAGGTGTGGACGACTATGCAAGAAAAAGTGATCACAATGTCATCCTTGTCAACACAGATAATGACTATGAAAAACAAACTTCATCTCTGTATATGTTTATTAACAGAGGGGTAGATGGAGTGATCTTGAGTGGAATCGCAGGCGGTAAAAAAGATAGAAAGTTTATCAATAAAATAGTTGAAAGAAATATCCCTGCAGTTTTAATCGATAGATTTATCCCAGATCTTAAATCATCTTATGTAATCACCAACAATTTTAAAGCTGCATATGATGCAACAAACTATTTGATAAAATTAGGACATAAAAAAATAGGTGTTATATCTTCGCCACAAAAAATTAAAATTTTTCAGGATAGATTAAAAGGCTACAAGCAGGCGCTAAAAGAGAGTAGTATCAAATATAGAGAAGATTTTATAGCCGAAGGAGAAGAAAATATCGAAAGTGGCTATGAAACTACAAAGAAACTTTTCACTAAAGTTAATAATTTTACTGCCATTTTTGCAATGTGTGATTTTATGGCTTTTGGTGTTTATAAATACTGTAAGGAAAAAAATATCAAAATACCAGATGATATCTCAGTAATTAGCATCGATGATATTTATACCTCAGCCCTAATTACTCCGCCCCTTACCACTATGGCACAGCAGAAATATGAAATAGGATTCAATGCTGCAAAAATTCTAATAGAGAGCATTAAAAAAAATAAACTGCCTGAAAAACAGATGATTTTGGAAGCTAAATTCATTGAAAGAAACTCATGTGGTCATGTAAAAAAATAAACTAAAACTTCTATTCCTTAATTATTCCTCTACCCATTTATTTTTCCATCATAAATTTGTAAGTTGCAGAATTGTTTCCTAAAAATACTTCGTCTGGCACAGGGCCTGCATTTATTCTAATCTCACATTTTCTGCCAGGATAAGCAGTAAACCCTGAAATGGTTACTGCCTTCTGATCAGAAGGATTTATTGTACTTATGGTATAACTCTTTTCTTCGTTTGGATTACCTTCAGACACATAAGTCATCGTTACAACTACATCATTTTCAACTACATTCCCCTGATTTTCTATTTTAATAATTACACTAATTTCAGAACCATTGGCCAGCACTAAATATTCCCCCTGCTCATGGGTTACCCGCGGGTTAAACTCTATGCTTTTGGCTATAACTGCAACACCCCTTCTCTCCTGCAGTGTTGTTAATGTTTTAATCTCAGATATAAGTCCAACTACATTCTGAGTATTTGTTAAACCTTTATCCTTAAGTATCTCGGAATCAATTATTGTCAAATTATTAATTCCATAATGCTCACCTGACTTTTCTATCTCTTCCTGGAAATATTTATATATCTCATCACTCATAAACATATACAAAAAAGTTTTGGTCATTTGTGAGCTTGATATATCTATATCCACATCCTGCAGTGCATTAAATATTGCAGGTTTAAAATTCTCGTAAGCTTTATTTCTCATCTGGAATACAAGCCTCAAATAGCCATGGGGAACTTCAAAAAACTCAGGCGGGTTAAGCTCTTCGCAATTTTCCAGAGCAACTTTACTCTCTTCAATTATTTCTGAAAGGCTGCTATCCAGTTCTTCACGCGATACATCTTTTATCTTGTCTAAAATAATAAAAAAATTAACAGAAGTTTTATAAGAGTGCTGTACCAAAACTGAAATGGAATTTACATAATCTGAAATTGTTAATCTTTCTTCTTCCGTTAAATTCTTTCTACCTGCTTCACAGCTCCACAGCCCTGTAAGCCAGCTTACAATTACTGCTGCTATTATCAACATTATAATTAAAATTATAATTGATTCTTTTTTCCCTTTTCTTTCCAAAAAAATCCTTTCTGGCTAAAACTGAGCAATTAAGTTGGACAGATAGACAGTAGTAAACTATCAGATATTATTATATAAACGAATAACGTAAAACTCAAATTCTTAAAGTATTATTCCCCAATTATTTTTATTAGGACTCTTTTTTGTCTTTTTCCGTCAAACTCCCCATAAAAGACCTGCTCCCATGGGCCCAGATCCAGCTTTCCATCAGTAACTGCGACTACTATTTCTCTTCCCATTATAGTTCTTTTAAGATGTGCATCAGCATTATCTTCAAATCCATTATGCCTGTATCTGTCATATGGCTTTTCCGGAGCTAACTTTTCCAGCCATTCTTCAAAATCCTGATGAAGACCGCTCTCATCATCATTTATAAAAACACTGGCAGTAATATGCATCGCATTACACAGCACCAGTCCCTCTCTTATGCTGCTTTCATTAAGACAATTCTCAATCTCACCAGTAATGTTAATAAACTCTCTCCTATTTTTGGTTTTAAACCATAACTCCTTCCTAAAACTTTTCATGAAATTCTCCTTCGGGTCTTACTATTCTAAAAGGCTGCGCACATTTAATATTTTTAATTATATTTTTTTAGTTAATTTTCATCCTTTATTTTTCTTCAAGCAATCTTTTAATAGACTTAAGTTCATCCAGTATATTCGTAAAGACTGTAGATTTTTCTTCGGGTATAAGCTCTTTTCCCGGTTCTCTGATGCTGCCGGAAGAATAAGTTGGATCTTTAACATTTTTTATAATTACATCCCTGATCTTATCCAGTTCCCTTATACCAGTTAACTTGAGCTCAGCTTTTTCTCCCTGCTTTCCAGCTGCACCTGCGGTCTGGACATGTATGGTCCCGATATTATAATATCTCTGCAGGGGACCCCTGGTTATATCTACATTAGTTATTTTAGGATACGGAACAGTAACATATTTCTTCCATACTACCCCGCCCTTCATCTTGACTCCCTCATCATCTATATAATATTCCAGGGCATTAAAAGCAGCCGGAATCCAGATGACAATAAGAATCATAATTATAAGCCAGACCGAAGAAGCAATCCCAAAAGTCAACAAGTTAACAGTCAATGACAGGACAATCCATAAGATTGTTCCTATCACAAAAACTACGATCCAGGTAATAATCCATAAAGTTTTTTGTTCTTTTTCTGGTTTTATTGCTAGGCTGTCCATCAAAACCCCTATCTATCGTGTTAATGTAATAATCAATTATTAGCAGAAAAAATATTATTGTTTAACAATATCACAATATATGTAAATAAAAAAATGGTGGAATTCAGTAAATTTACTGGTGGAGATGAGCGGACTTGAACCGCCGACCTCTTGTCTGCCAGACAAGCGTTCTCCCACTGAACTACATCCCCACTGAATAATAATTTAGTAATTTTATGGTGGGCGAAGGGGGACTTGAACCCCCATGTCCTTGCGGACACTAAGTCCTGAACCTAGCGCGTCTGCCAATTCCGCCATTCGCCCAGCGCGGGGTAATTTTTCCAATATTTGCTGCTACTAAACTACTAAAATTATAATGTATATAAACATCCAGCTTAGTAGTCTCAGTCATCTTACCCTTAGAATCTATTTCTATTCTATCTATAAAAGATGCTATTATTCTCTTCCAATCAATGTCATCTAATTTACTTATACCTAATTTTATACTACTTAAAAGACTCTTTAAGCTATTAATTCTCTTCTCTTTTAGTTTCTCTAATTTTTCTTTATTTTTAAGTTCATATATTACGTTGTCAATTATTTTTAGCTCTTCTTCCTTTCCCTTTAATTTATCTGCAATACTACTTTTTCTAATTGATTTAGGGACGTCCTCATTTAAATATAACTCCAAGAGTCTGTCAATATCTTTGTTAATTTTATCCTTTTTATTTTCAAATTCAATAGCCATAAAGTCATTATTTAGACTTTTTTTGCCCTTATTTAAAATATATTTTTTGATATTATCTGGATTTAAAAGAAAATATTTTATATCATTTTTAATTATATCCTCTATCAGTTCCTTTCTAACTGCTGCACTGCTACA
>JAUVXY010000115.1 GCA_030603375.1 Actinomycetes bacterium
AAATTAACGATGCGGGGTGGAGCAGTCTGGAAGCTCGTCGGGCTCATAACCCGAAGGTCATAGGTTCGAATCCTATCCCCGCTACCATAATTTACCTGAATTTCCTGCTCACAAATTTCGCAAAAAATTAATATGTAAAAAAATTGGCTATGCTAATTATCTTTTACTCTGGTAAATTTATTTGTAGATAGATATGAAATATATCTAAGCAAAAAAGGAATCCAGCAATATTGCATGTTATGAAAGATAAAATTTTTGCAAGTACAAAGTTTAGGCTTTACAGTGTTAGGTCTTTTGTTTTTATGATATTTTTGGTTTTTTTATTCTTCATTGTTTTTACTTCATGCACCCAGTATCAGGAAATTAAAAATTCTATTGTTCATAAATTTACACATGAAGAAGAGATGGACAATGCAGTAGAGGTGGTTAAAAATTTTTTTGATGCACTAATAGGCAAAGATTATGACAGTGCATATGAATACATTTGCAGCGAGGATAAAGAATATAAAACTCTGGAAGATTTTAACAATGACCTTGGCAGCGTTACCGGCATAGTCTCAATAGAGATCAACTGGGTGGAGATTAAAAATAATATAGCTGTTGTTGGGATAGATTTAACTGACTTTTACGATGGAGAAGAAAAAATGTATAAAGACATTGAAGTTTCTCTTGTGAAAGAAGAGAATGGGAGCTGGAAGATAAAGTATTGGGATTAAGCAAATAATAAATTGTTTTAGAAAGGTTAAAATTGAGAATATTGTTTTTAGGTGATATTTTCGGAAAGCCCGGAAGAATTTGTGTTGAAAAGAAACTTTCGGAAATTGTTAAAAGTAATTCTGTAGATATTGTAATTGCAAATGGTGAGAATACTGCTGGCGGTATTGGAATTACTCCGCGTATTTGTGATGATCTCCTCATGTTTGGTGTAGATGTCGTTACTTCTGGAAATCATATTTACAAGAAAAGGGAAATATATGATTATCTGGAGCAGGAGCCAAGGCTGCTGAAACCTGCAAATTATCCTCCCGGTACTCCCGGAAATGGATATTACATATTATCTAATAAAAAAACAAAAGGCAGGAAAATGGCAGTTGCAAATATTTGCGGAAGAGTTTTTCTGGATAATTTTGATTGTCCATTTAGAAGCATTGACAAAATTATAAATTTTATAGGAGGCCAGACGCCAATAATAATTGTAGATTTCCATGCTGAAGTTACATCTGAGAAAGTGGCAATGGGGTGGTTTTTGGATGGAAGGGTTAGCGCAGTTATTGGTACTCATACGCATATACAAACAGCAGACGAGAGGATATTGCCCAAGGGGACTGCCTATATTACAGATGTTGGCATGGTTGGGCCAAGGGACTCAGTTATCGGGGTAAAAAAAGAAATAATTATAGAAAGATTTATAAATCATATGCCTCAGAAATTCAATGTAGCAACAGGCGATAATTGGATAAACGGGGTCTTAATTGATGTTGATGAAGATAGTGGTAGATCAAGGAGCATAACAAGAATAAACAAGAAAGCAGATATTGATTTAATTTGATTTTAATATCTGTATGTTTGCCGGATGAGAAGAGTCTTAAGATGGAACCAGAAAACAGCGAAGATATATTTAGAAGCAATATTATCAGTAATGTAACAAAAACTATAAATTGTTCCAGTATGCTAAATGAAGGTGACAGGGTACTTATTTCAATATCAGGCGGCCCTGATTCTACATTTCTGACTTATGCATTGCATTATTTAAAGGCAAGGATGGACCTGACTTTATTTGGTTTTCACCTTGATCATATGACAAGAAATGGCGAATCAGGCAAAGACGCACTGTTTGTAAAAGATTTGTGCGGGAAATTGAATATTGAGTTAATAAAGAAAAAAGTAGATGTAAAAAAGTGGTGCAGAGAGAATAAAAAGACATTTCAGGAAGGAGCAAGGATATTAAGAGCTGAAATGCTGGCTGAAGCGTCTGTGCAGCTTGGCACAGATAAAATTGCAGTCGGCCATAATGCGGATGATAACATAGAAACTTTTCTCATGCGCCTAATAAGGGGGGCAGGTGTCAAAGGTCTTGCCGGGATAAAGCCTGTGGATGGAAAGTTAATAAGGCCTCTTATTAACACATATAGAGAAGATATAGTTAAATTTTTAAAAAAAAATAAAATATCACATTGCACAGACAGGACTAATATAGAAAACATCTATTTCAGAAATAAAATTAGAAATATACTGGTCCCATTTATAAGGGACAATTTTCTGAGTGCTTTTAAGAAAAATGTATTAAGGTCTATTGAAATTTTGAGATGTGAGAATGATTTTATAAAAAGCTATTCAGAGAGTAAATTAAATAAAATAGCAGCTTTTTATAAAAGCGTTGATAGCAGGAGCACAGCTTGTGTAAAAATTCCTATTGAAAAATTAGATACTCTGGGGGATGCTGCAAAAAGAAGAGTTTTACTGCGCAGCATAGAGAAAGTCAAAGGGAATTTAGAAAATGTTAAATCCAGGAACGTTGAAGATATTATAAAAAATTTAAATATTGGTGGAGAAAGTAAAAATATTTGCATACACGAAAAAATAAAAGTAGCCAAAGAAGGCAAATATGTATATGTGTATAATGCAGAAGGTATTAAAAAATTGCCTGGAAGGCTAAAATGGATTGAAGAATGTAGAAATGAAGAAAATGGCAGTTTTGCAGGAGAAGAACAGATAGAGGTTGGCAAGAAAAAAAGATACGAAAAGTTTGAAGCAGAGCTGCTTTCTAAAATTTTAGATGTAAGTGGAAAAGATTTAAATTTTTCTTGCATGGACAATATAAATAATATGGAAGCTTATCTGGATTATGATAAAATAAAATTTCCAGTTAGGGTGAGAAGATGGAAAAAGGGGGACAGGTTTTATCCATTAGGCATGATGAAGGAAAAAAAGCTTCATGACTTTTTTATTGATTGTAAAGTACCTAAGCATTTACGAAAAATGGTCCCGATATTTTTAGATAAAGAAAAAATAATATGGGTTGGGAAACACAGGATTGATGACAGGGCTAAAATGTCATCTTCAACATGCAAAGTTTTGTATTTAAAGTTATTTAATAATTAAGGTGGGGTTTATGAATAGTGATAATAAAATAAAAGTATTAATAGGTGAAGAAGAGTTGTTGGAAAAAGTAAGAGAGCTGGGCCAAAAAATTACAAATGACTATAAAGGCATCCCCCCTGTACTTATTGCAATACTAAAAGGTTCTTTTATATTTGTGGCTGATATATGCAGGGAAATAAGTCTGCCGATCACATTTGATTTTATGGCAGTCTCAAGTTATGGAAATTCTAAAGTTAGCTCTGGAGTGGTAAGGATTACAAAAGATTTAGATTTTAGCATAGAGGGCAAAGACATAATTATTATTGAGGATATAATTGACTCTGGCAGGACTCTTAATTATTTAATTAAAAACCTGGAAGCAAGAAACCCTAAAAGTATAGAAGTTTGCGCACTTTTAGATAAGGATGTCCCAAGGAAGACAAAAAACAAAGTAAAATACAAAGGATTTGATATACCAAATAAATTTGTTATAGGATACGGGCTTGATGTAGCTGAGAAATATAGAAATTTACCTTATATAGGATATATTGAGGACAAAGAATAGGCCCACGGCAACAAACCTTTGTTTGACAAATTGCCTCTATCAATTATAATAAAATCATCATAATTGATAAATTTTATATTATGAACACATACTGAACCATCAATTGTACCACAATGCCTTTCTAACAAAGTTCAATTAAAATATTTTATGTAATTATTTTAACACAGAACAATATAAATAAAGGAGGGTAAATGAAAAAAGAAGTAAAATTTCTGTTACTAATGTTTCTTGTACTAACACTTGCCACATCTTTCGTATTTGCTTCCTGCACAGCAACAGAAAAAGCTGAGGAAGTAAAAGAAGCAGCAAAGCCAGCCGAGGGAATGTATTTCAGACTTGTTACCCATGGAGGGGATGATCCTTTCTGGGCTGTAGTGCAGCAGGGCATGAAAGATGCAGCAGAGGCAATGGGCTGCAAAGCAGAAATTGATCTATGCGGCGGCGACCTGTCTAAGCAGCAAAAAGCATTTGAAGAAGCAGTGGCTTCAAAACCAGATGGTATAGCACTGGTAATCAATGATGATAATGCATGGGATAAGCTGGTGGCAGATGCAATAGCTGACGGCATTCCAGTTATTGGAATAAACAATGATGATACAGAGGGATCAGTAGGCAATGCCAGAATGTGCTATATCGGCCAGAGTGAGAGAAGAGCTGGATACATGGTTGCATATAGATTATTCCAGGAGGGAGAGGAAAAGGGCGTTGATTTTGCAAGCGCACATGTAGCCATGGCTGCAGAAGTTCCTGGTGCTGCTTATGCTACTGTAAGATCCCAG
>JAUVXY010000041.1 GCA_030603375.1 Actinomycetes bacterium
ACATAAGCCGGGATAATGTAAATCCAATAACAGGAAAATTTCCTGAAGGAATAGAAGAAGCAGCAAGAACAATAGTTAGAAATTCAATCCTTTGCTTTGATTATGTTCAACGGGGAAAAGATAGAAAGGCAGTGAGCATTGGCGGCGGATTGCATCATGCAAAACCTGACTACGGAGAAGGTTTCTGTATATATAACGATGTTGTTGTTTCTGTGAAATACGCTATAGAGAAATATAATCTTAACAGAGTTTTGGTTGTTGATACTGATGCTCATGCAGGCAATGGGACAAGCGAGGCTTTTTACTGCAGTCCAAAAGTTTTATTTATTGACTTGCACCAGAGAGGGATTTATCCGGGGACTGGTTTCATCGATGAAATTGGCTCTGGCAAAGGTAAGGGATTTAATATAAATTTTCCACTGGCAGCAGGGACAAGCGACATGGCATATGAATTAATATTTGATGAAGTGATTTTTCCTCTGGCAGAAGCATACAGACCAGAAATTATTGTAAGATATGGTGGCTCTGATCCGTATCCTGGTGATAACATAACTGAGCTGGGATTGACTTTAGATGGCTTTAAAATGGTAGCCAGAAAAGTTAGGAAGATGTCTGATATTTGTGATGGCAAAGCAGTTGATATGATTTGTTCCGGTTACAAACCTGATGCTCTGTCAAAGGTATGGCTGGCTTTAATAGCAGGTTTAAGCGGCGTGGAGGTCAATTTAGAAGATAAAACAAGTGTTGACAGATCTGAAATGCTTGGTGAAACCAGAAATTTAATAAAGAGAGTAAAAGAAAATTTAAAACCATACTGGAAAATATTTAGTTGAACCGAACAAAGAACTCCCTTTTACAATTTATTCTCAATATCTTTTAAATTCTTTAAGCCCTTTACTGCAAGCTCTTCACCAGTTTTAGCAAACTTTCTCCAGATTGCACATAATTTATTTAATTCTTCAAAGCTGGGATCAAATGATTCAATAACCAACGGGCCAGTATAATTTATTTCTTTAAGCGCAGTAAAGAATTCTTTCCAGGGGACAAGTCCTGTGCCCGGTATGCCCCTATTTGATTCACACACATGCACATAACCGAGGTACTCTTTTCCGCACGTTTTTACAGCACCTTCAAAACTTAACTCTTCCCTTATCATGTGAAAACAGTCCAGATGTACTTTTACGTTGCCAGTCCCAACATCTTTACAGTATGCTACTGCATCATCTGCTATATTTAAAAAGTGAGTTTCAAATCTGTTTACTGCCTCTACTGCAATAATCATATCACTCTTGTCTTTGGCATACAGGGCTACTTCTCTCATAGCTTCTACTGACCACTTCCATTCATCCATTGTCCTGGGCTTTCCAGTAAAGTATCCCCAGGCCGCATAGTTTACTCCGCCCAGTATTTTTGAGCCAATAGCTACGTTTATATCAACTAGTTTTTTTAATGAATCTATGCCTTTAGATCTTATGCCTGGATCCGGGCTAATTAAATTTGTATCTTTATTTAATGTAGTAGAAGTAACTACTTCAATCCCTGTTTTTTTTACCTCATCCCTTACTAGTTTTGTTGGAAACACTTCAGGATGCGCTATGGCAATATCAAGTACTTCAAAACCTAGTTTTTTTGCCTTAGCTATAAGATGCAGGTCTTTTTCTGTAAAATTCTCTGCCCATATAAATGTATCTACGCCAAATTTAAACATAAACTTCTCCCCTCATAAATGTATAGAAAAATTTTAATTGTCTTGCTGATCCATTATAGATTTTAGTGAATTATAAAATGACTCCAGTATTAGATAGCTTGATGCAGCTCCAACATCTATATGCCCCTTGCTTCTTTCAAGCAGCCTGGAAGACCTTCCTACTTTGCTTATCATATCCCTGGTTGATTCCATGCCTTCTTTTGCCTTTGCCAGAGCTTCCCTAAAAGAATCAACTGTTTCATTGCCTTCTGATTGCCTCCTGTACTCAACTACAAATGGCTCCAAAGTATCCACCATGGTTTTATCACCCACCCTGGCACCTCCCAAAGATTTAACTGATTCAAGAAGTGATGAAAATAAAGTATATATGTCATTTTTATAAATAGTATTTTTACCTTTTAGTGCCACACCAGCTTTTATCAGTCCTCCTCCATACAGTGGGCCCATGGCTCCGCCAATTTCGTTAAGGAGTACTTTTCCGGATAAGATTAAAGTTTCACCTATATCTAAAATATCAGCTTCAGATAATTTTTCTTTTATCCTTTTAAATCCTTTGGCCATATTTATCCCATGGTCCCCATCACCTATCTCTGTATCAAGCTCTGTGAGATAATCCAGATTATCTTCTATAGTGCCTGCTATATTTATAATAATGTTTGTAAAATTAATTGCATCAATTTTCATATGTCCCCTCTCAGGTAAGATCAAATTGTTTAAATAATGGAGCATCTGCTTTGGCAAGGATAAGTTTCTCTAAGCTATCGTTTAGTTTTGTTAAAGTTATTGAAAATCCAGCCATCTCCAGTGAAGTAAAGTATTCTCCTACATAAGTAATAACTTTTTTTATTTTATAGTTATTTAATATCTCAGATATTTTCCTGTTTACAATATATAACTCTTGAAGCGGGGTTGCCCCTAATCCATTGATCAGTATACTTACCCTATCCCCGGATTTAAAAGGCAGATCATCCAATATGGCATCCATAAGTTCAGTAGTAATTTTATCTGCACTTTTAATCTTTTCTTTTCTAATTCCAGGTTCACCGTGATGGCCAACTCCTATTTCTATCTCATCTTCTTCTAAATTAAAACCTGGCTTGCCAGTTGCAGGTATTACAGGAGGATATGATCCTACGCCCATAGTTCTGGTATTATATACTGCTTGCTCTGATACTTCCTTTACCTGTGATAAATTCATGCCGGACCATGCTGCTGCTCCGCCTACTTTCCACATCATAACTTCTCCGGCAATTGCTCTTCTGTTTTTTATATTTTCTTTAGGAGCTGACGCTACATCATCATTCGCAATTACTTCTTCTACCTTGATCCCATCTGCTTCAGCTAAAGTTTTTGCCATCCTAAAGTTCATTATATCTCCAGAAAAGTTACCATAAAGGTATATTACGCCTTTTCCCATATCAAGTTCTTTCGTTGCTTTATATATCCAATCTGCTGGAGGAGCCGAAAATATTTCTCCTACTGCTGCACCGTCACACAATCCTTCCCCGATATATCCAATAAATGCTGGTTTGTGTCCGGAGCCGCCTCCGGTAATTACTGCTACTTTATTAAAAGAAGGATCCTTTTTCCTAATAAGTACTCTTACGCCTTCTAGCTTTTTTACATATTCAGTATATGCTGCAAGGTATCCTTTTACCGATTCATCTACCACGCTGTTAGGGTCGTTTATGAATTTTTTCATAATGTATTTCTCCTTAGATTATTTATACAAAATATTATAATAACACGACTTATAATTTTTTTCATTCTGAGACTTTATGCAAAACAACTTTCCAACTACTATTGTTTGTTTTGTGTTAACCTGAATCTGGGCCATATTTCATTTGAAAAAACGCTCAAACTTCTTGGAGTAAATCCTTTTCATACTTCTCTTCGATTACATAGATTAAAAGGCAGATTATCCTCCCTCTACTCAGTATCTATTAATATTTCATATAGAATTTGTATTGATTTTATTATCGAAGAAGACAAAATAATATTAATAGATATTGGCAAACATGATCAAGTATACTAAAATTCAGTGGCTCCCAGGACTGGCCAATGCTAACAACAGATTAGATTATTCCTTCGTGAAAAATAAATGTTGCAATTATGTGGTAAGAGGTTTAATGTATTAAAGTTTGAATAAACAATAAAGGATATTTTTAAAAAAATAATAGCCGGAAATAGTCAATGCTATTATCCGACAGGAATAATTTGAGATTTAATAATTATGGAAATTCGTAATATAGCAATTATTGCCCATGTTGATCATGGCAAGACTACCCTGGTAGATTCCCTGCTTCGTCAATCTAAAACAAAATTAAACAAGGAAGTTGCTTCAGTAGACTGTATAATGGACAGCAATGAACTTGAAAGGGAACGGGGTATTACAATTTTTTCAAAAATTGCCTCGGTGATCTGGCACGACACAAAAATCAACATTATAGATACTCCGGGCCATGCTGATTTTGGCGGTGAGGTTGAAAGGGTTTTAGAAATGGCGGAAGGTTCGCTTCTGCTTGTGGATGCTCAGGAAGGACCTATGCCGCAGACACGTTTTGTTTTAAAAAAAGCCCTTGAACTTAATCATAAAATTATTGTAGTCATCAATAAGATAGATAAACCAATTTCCAACATAAATAAAGTTTTAAATGATACTTTTGATCTTTTTATAGATCTTGGGGCTGATGAAAAAACTGCAAATTTTCCGGTTCTCTATACGTCCTCAAAAATGGGTAAATCCGGTACAGAGCCCAATTTGCACCTGATGCAGGATATTGCGCCATTATTTGATGAGATCATAAACTACATCCCTAAACCTGATGGAGATACAAATTTGCCTTTGCAGATGCTTGTGACTTCAATAAACTGGGATAATTACAAAGGCCGTATTGCAACAGGCCGGATCTATAACGGGAAAATTGATGCTGAGCAGGAAGTCATTAGAATAAACCGCGAAGGCCAGATGAATAAGTGTCATCTGACTTCACTTATGACATTTCAGGGATTGGCACAGACTGAAATCAGAGAAGCATCAGCCGGAGAAATTGTTTCAATTGCAGGAATACCCGATATTACTATCGGCGAAACAATAGCAGATATCAACACACCGATAGCCTTGCCATTGATTAAGATTGAAGAACCTACTGTCAAAATAAATTTTTCTGTCAACTCATCTCCTTTTGCAGGCAAGGAAGGCCAGTTTACGACTTCAAGACAAATAAGGGAAAGGCTCTACAGGGAACTTGAAAATGATGTAGCATTGAAAGTGGAAGACAACCCTTCAGGCGGATGGATTGTTTCCGGCAGGGGCGAATTTCATTTAGCTATTTTTATTGAAAGATTGCGTCGGGAAGGTTATGAACTGCAGGTTTCCCAGCCACAGGTTATTACTAAAATCATAGAAGGCAAAAAATTCATACCGTATGAAGAAATTTTTATTTCAGTGCCGGAACAATATTCAGGTGCAGTAATCCAGAAATTGGGAAATCGACATGGCCAAATGAAGAAAATGGAAACGAAAGAAGGAATTGTATACCTTGAATTTATAATACCGACATGTGGTTTATTTGGTTACAGACGGGAATTTATGACTGATACCCGCGGGCTTGGTATAATGAATAGCCTTTTTTACCGTTATCTGGCAGACAAAGGTGAATGGAAAAAGCGTGAAAGAGGTTCACTGGTTGCATGCGAGAAAGGGACGACGCGATTATATGGCCTTACCAATATTCAGAACAGGGGTGAATTATTCTATGGTCCGGGTTCCAATGTATATAAGGGCCAGGTAGTCGGGCAAAATTCCCGAGAGAAAGATATATGGGTAAATGTCTGCAAGGAAAAGCAGCTGTCAAACATGCGTTCCAAGGGTGACGGCGGCATGGAACATTTTAACGTTCCGAGGACTATTAACCTGGATAATGCTCTTGAATATATTGATGGCAGCGAACTTGTTGAAGTGACTCCAAAATCTGTCCGCATACGTAAAATTGCTTTAAGCGAGCTTGAATCAAAAAGGAGCAGAAGAATCCTGGTATAATCCAGAGAAGGTCCGTGATCTCCGCTGGGGTGATTATGCAAAAATATCACTGAAGCTGTAGAAGTCCTTATTGCTGAGTTAAACACCTCCCTCGGACAGATGATTGGTGAGGTGAGAGAATCCTGAGATATAAGTTCCTCTCTGATGATCCTATTCTTTGCATTCAATAGAATCACCTTGAACTGTTCTTTTTTAAGGTCTTTAAGCAGTAATAGATGAAGTACCTAAATTAATGGAAATAAAACAGTAATAGGCATTATAAAAATGCCTATTACCCGTTAATTATTCTTATTCATCAGGCTCCGACAATGAATAAGACAATTCCTCCGGCAAGTGCAATACTTGCAAAGACATAGCATACTATTGCTGCTGCATTATCGCTCATATTTTTATTAAACTTCTTCTTGACTAATCTAATTATTGCAGGCGGTTTTTTGATTGCGACATAATACACAAATGCTGCGTATAATATGCATGCTACTGCCCCAATTATATAACCCATTTACAGTAACCTCCTCTCCTTATATTCTATGTTTTTACATATACTTATAACTATTATTGAAGTCCTTTTCTTATTCTGGGCGCCAGTAAAGTATATACTGCTCCGCATATAGCAAGTATAATACCGATATAAAGTATCAACCGGGGCCATGTGCCGCTTTTTGACAATATCATGTCATTTGCTCTATACGCCCAGTAAAATGGTGACCAGTAAAAAAATATCTGCCAGTTCCCTGTAACGAATTCATATCCTGCGATGGACCCGGCCATCGGCAAAAACATAAGTTTAACGCTGCCTGCCGCTTCCATAGCATCATCGCTATTTATGCCCTGTATGAACCCGATCAGCAAACTCAATATTGTTGATGAAAAGACAACTAAAGCCGCCTGGCCCAAATTGACATTATAAAAGCCAGTGATCAAAAGACATGCAATAGATGAAAAAAGTGCAACAAACATGCCCGTAAAACTCTTGCCCAATATGAAAGCGCTGCGTGAAGTGGGTGTCACATTTATCGCGCTTACAGTTTGGTCCATCTTTTCTTCGAGTATATTCATGGCTATAAGCATACCTGCCAGCATGGAAATCAAAAGCAGCAACATGTTTACCAGCATCTTTTTTAGCGGCGGAACCGTTCTGCCAAATTCAATTATTTCAGAGCGGGCATCTTCCAGCTGAACATCTGATTCATACAGCACATTTAGCAGTTTGGCATATTCGAGAACCAATTCGGACTCATTTCCCTGAGTCATAATATAGTAGCCATTATCTTTGGGCAGTATTCCGACTACATCATCCCTTGACCTGACTCTATCTTCAACTCTTTGCTGGTCACTAAACAGTTCAACATGTGCGAAGTCATCAAAGTAAGCCGCCTGCTCAGGATTTTCATTTTCTACCAGAGCAAAATTTACACTGGTATCATTAATGCCCGGCGAGAGTAAATTAATTCCCACAGCTAGCACTAAAGGGATGATCATCATGTACAATGTCATAAATTCCCGTGTGTTTACCCTTATATCTCTAATAAAAATAATCCATATATTTTTTATCATCATTATTCCCCTTTATACGCTTAGCGTTTTTTTAAATCGAATATTTGTGATAGCAAACAGTATTATTCCCACCGCTAAGAAACCAGCACTTACAATCAGCGGATATATAGTATCGCCGTTTGGCAGGATAATCTCTTTAAAGCCCTGGAGCAATGGATATGAGGGTATTATTTTTATCCAAAAAGGATCCCAGCCAGGTATAAAATATGCTATGCTGGGAACCATCATGATAATAAGTAATAAATAAATGACACCGAAAGCATTCGTCAAATTCTTATAAAAGCTGGCAACAAGCAGTCCCAGCGAAGATGCAAAAAATCCGGTTGTGAGCAGCAGCAGCAGCAATAGGCCATAGTTTATCCTAAATCCCATAACAGGCATGACTATGATAAATCCTGAAACAACAGATGTAAGCAAAACTACAAAAATCTTACTCATTAAATACTGCCAAACAGAGGACGCTGTTACTGCATAAGCTTTTATAACGCCTTCCTTTTTATCCAGGAATATATAAGACGCCATAATGAACATCCCCATAAGGCTGCCGCTAAATGCAACCAGTGGCGGAATGGTGTTTTCCCTGTCGCTTAGAGGTTCATAATCCGTCGATAGCGGACGCACATCCTGATTGTTGATGCGTTCTTCTAAGACGTCCGTGCTTTCATTAAACAGTATAGATATCAGGTTTTTAAAGCGCGTAGATTCATACCCCTGTAAATAGTATTTATAGTGCAGCTGATTATTATTGTTGAGCTCGATTACTGCGCCTATAACCTTTTCTGAGTCTGCAAGCATGCGGACAGCTTCTTCGCTATCAACAATATAGATCTCGCTTTCATCGGTTACAATAAGCTCAGCATTAAATGTTTTACCACCAGCTTCTATTTCCACTATTTCCGATTCACCATCAAGATCATTTTCTAATATATTATTTGTAAATATTTCCCTTCCTTCTTGCGGCAGGTTAAAATGAAGATACTCTGTCGAAGTACTGCTAAAATTTTGCGGAATTGCAAATAATAAAACCACCAGGATCACCAGGGCAAAAATCAGTTCGACATAAAAGTAAAAGCCCCGCGAAGCAAGAATGAGTTCTTTTTTAAAGCTGCTCAGTAGTTTCATATTAAGCAAGCCCCCTTCCAGTAACTTTTATAAAGATCTCCTCCAGCGTTGCCTCCTTTGTATGCATGGTCAGAATCTCCTTATCGGCTATAATTTTATTTAGAAGGTCCTTGTCCTCCTGCAATATGGTAGAAAATGTTTCCTTTTTTACATTGCCATCTTGGCCGTATTCAACCTCAACCAGTTTTTTGCCATATTGAAGCTTTAAGTTTTTAGGCGAATCAATAAGCCTGATCTCACCGTTTATAATAAACGCTACGCGGTCACATAACTCATCAGCTATATACATATTATGAGTGGTCAAAAATACGGTTACCCCCTTATTATTATGCTCTTTTATTATGTCTTTAATGTCAGCCGCTATAGCAGGGTCAAGTCCCGTAGTAGGCTCATCAAGGAACCACATACTGGGATTATTGATCATGGATCTGGCGAATGTCAGCCGGTGTTTCATACCCTTTGAAAATTCGCCCGTTCTCATGTTCTCCTTGCCGCCCAGTCCCACAAGATTAATTAATTCCATAGGATCGCGTGTTTCTACATCAAATAACTTGCTGTAGAAGCTCAAATTCTCTTTTGCTGTCATTTTACTATAAACATTAGACTGCTCAAATGACATACCTATCTTGTTGAACATTTTTCGTGAGATATTTTTAATGTCATAACCTGCAACAGATGCATTACCCTTTTGAAGCTGCAAAAGACCCGTCAAAATCCCCTGTGTTGTCGATTTACCTGCACCTGATGGTCCGAGAAATCCAAAAATTTCACCTTCGGCTACTTTAAAACTCACGTCTTTGACTGCGAAATTATCATCATTTGAATAAGAATAATACAGTCCTTCTACTTCAATCATTATCATTACCTCCCTTTTTCTGTGTTCCGATACCATATTTTATAAAATCTATTAACAAATCAACTGTTCCAATTATATTTTCATCAAGCTTTTGCATATCTGTTTCTTCTCCCCTTACGCTTTGAAAGTAGTATTCCACTGCACTTATATTCATAGAAGAAATAGTATGGCTCACAAAGTTTATATCAATATCATCTCTAATCTCGCTTCTTGAAATTGCCAGTTCTAAAAGTTCAGTATATACATTTTGTGCGTTTTGCAATCCTATGTCCACAATTTCATTATATATTGGACGACCCTTGTTTTTGAACACCCAATTTCCCATAAGGGTAAGCTCAGGATTTTCCGCTGCAAACTTAAGCCCTGCTACAAACAACTCTCTAATATTTATTTTTTACTTCCTCTGGTCTCTCCATCCCTTTCATTACAAATATTACATCTTGAGGAAGATCTAACTCTATCCGCTCGGTTTTTATTGTTTTGTAAGTAGACATCATGATCTCCCTTTACCTACAGTCCCCATTCATCAAATCAAAGGACCAGTATTTTCAATTATATCTTTTTTTATTATGTGCTATACCGATAAATAGTGGAATATTATATTATCCATTGCAATATAATTTTTATTATCTGCAACCTATATCTGAATTGCACCTGCTTTAAACGCTCGCCATCTATTGCAGAATCCTTAACAATAAATTCTTTGAGAACCTTTGTTGTCTGGATCATAGCGGAAAAATACCATGGCGAGGCGCAGCGCGCCGAGGAAACCTCTTATGATTTTGCAAAAAGTGGAAGTTGGTTGCCCCAATGTGTGAAATTTCGAACCAAATTTTAAATGTGTTAATAAATTTGAAGAGATTTTTTGATTAATCAACTAGCATTTCTTTCAATATATTCTTAACTTTTATAATTTCTATTTCTCTTAAATAACCGGCTTTCTCTTTTAATCTTATTTTATCAGTT
>JAUVXY010000131.1 GCA_030603375.1 Actinomycetes bacterium
CAGACAGCTTTAAGGCATTAATAAGACCGGCAAGCACAACAATTGCTGTTCCGTGCTGATCATCGTGAAATATTAGCATATTTGTCTCTGCTTTCAGTCTATCTTCTATCTCAAAACAGCGCGGCGCTGAGATATCTTCTAAATTTATGCCCGCAAATGAAGGCTCCAGAAGTTTTACTGCATTCACTATAGTGTCACTATCCTGGTTATCTAAGCATATCGGAAAAGCAGATACCCCTCCAAATTCTTTAAATAACACGCACTTTCCTTCCATAACAGGCAGTGATGCTTTTGCTCCAATATTTCCAAGCCCAAGTACTGCTGAGCCATCAGACACAACAGCCACCATGTTTCCTCTTGCAGTATACGTGTTTAACATATCCGGATTCTTTGCTATTTCCCTGCATGGCTGAGCAACACCCGGGGTATAAGCAAGAGCAAGGTCGTGTTCGTTTTCCACTTTTACCGTACTTACCACATCAATCTTTCCAACATTTTTTTTATGCATTTGCAATGATTCAGTGTAAATATCCATTTTCCTCCAATCAATTATTTTTCTGTTTAACCATCTCTTTATATATGTTTACTTTTTCTTTGTATAGCTGCATTAACTTCGCTGTAAAGTAACCGGGTATTTTTTCATTGACCTTATGCTTATCTATTTCGCTTACAGGCATAATCTCAGCTATAGAATTTGTTATAAAAATTTCATCTGCCTTTACAATATCAAAATAGTGAATTTTCCTCTGTTTTAGCCTTATTTTGTTTTCCCTGCATATATCTGCTACAACTCCTCTTGTTATTCCCGGCAAAATATTCTGCGTGAGAGGTGGGGTATATATAATGTTATCCTTTATATAAAATATATTAGATGTTGCACCTTCAAGAACCAGATGATCCCTGGTTAAAAATATCGCTTCCTGGGCTCCATTCTGGTAAGCTTCATCTCTTGCATAAATATTCTCAAAATAATTTAAGAGTTTGTGTATATAAAGCGGGTTTCCTATACGCACCCTTTTTACAGAAGAAGAGATAACCTTTATCCCTTTTTTATAATTATCATCAGGATAAGAAATTAGCTCTTTAGCAATTATTATTAAATTTGGGCTGGCTGAACTTTCAAAATGGAGCCCTCCATTGTAAATTCCTCTTGTAACTATTAGTTTAATATACGAGTCGCATGCATTTAACCTATTTTTATTAAGAATTCTTTGGACAGCTAATTTAATATGAGATTTATCAAAATTTAATTTATATTTTAAAATGTTAAGTGAAGAAAAAAGCCTTTGAAGGTGGGCATCAAACATAAATACATTTCCGCTATAGCCTCTCATTGTTTCAAACAAGCCGTCCCCATACAAAAACCCCCTGTCCCCAACCGGAATTTTGGCTTTGTTTTCTGTAACTAACTTTTTATTAACAAAAATATATTTACTCATAAACTTTTATACAATATCTACAGCAGCTTTTTTAGATTTTTTGCCTCAAAAAATTTTAAAGTCTCTTTAAGAGCAATTCCCTTATCAAGGGTCTCGTCATATTCATCCTCAGAATTGGAGTCCTCTATTATTCCGCCGCCTACATTATAATAAAACATACTTCCCTTTACAACAAATGTCCTGATTACAATATTTAAGTCCATAACACTGCCAATTCCGATATAACCTATGGAACCAGTATAGATGCCCCGGGCCACTGGTTCAAGTTCGTCAATTATTTCCATAGCTCTTATTTTAGGAGCCCCTGTAATGGACCCGCCCGGGAAAGCAGCTTTTATTATATCTGCTACATCATACCCTTTTTTTACTCTGCCTGTTACCGTAGAAACGGAATGAAAT
Source organism: Actinomycetes bacterium (assembly GCA_030603375.1). Classification (GTDB taxonomy): domain Bacteria; phylum Actinomycetota; class Humimicrobiia; order Humimicrobiales; family Humimicrobiaceae; genus JAUVXY01. The sequence continues at coordinate 1,839 of JAUVXY010000131.1, forward strand.
ACTCTGGCATATTTTTCTATAACAGCATGCTCAAAAACTTTTACGCTTCCATAATAGCAAAATTTCCCCAGATCATTTCTCTCAAGATCAACAATCATATTAAGTTCTGCTCTATCTTTTATACTATTCTTTAGTTCCTTTGCATACTTTTTATCTTCATTTCTATCTTTGCCTCTTGGCCTGGTTCCTTTTATAGGACGAGTTTCTATAATATCATCTTTTAAAAATAAAAATCTTTCCGGCGAAGAACTTCCTATGCTTAGTTCAGGAAATTTTATAAACACAGAGAACGGAGCAGCATTTTTTTCCCTCAGTATATAATACAAGTCGGCTGGCTCTACTTGTAAATTACATTCAAATCTTTGGCTAAAATTTACTTGATAAATATCGCCGTCATGTATATATTTTTTAGCTTTTGTTATGCCTTCCAGATAATTCTTCCTGGTAAAATCAGACTTAATATCTATGCCTGGAATATTTTTTTTGTAATATTTGTTTATTATGCTTTTTTTTATTTCACTAAAGCCGCTGTTTTTATTGTCATTATTAATATCCTGCTTGCAGCAACTCAGTCTCCCGGCAACTTCCCTTTTTTCTAAATCAACCCTTTTTGTTAAACTTTTGTCCTCAAAATCATAATCTATATAGTCACCGGGCAAAAAAATAATATCAGTACTGCTGCCACACTTTCTGTCTTTTGATTTTATTTGAAAATTTCTAATAAAATACCATTTATTTTCATCATGGCTATAGGAAATTAATTTGTCATAATATACAAAATAAAACAATGGAAGGTTGATATCATACAGAACGCTTTGGGGAAGCTTTTCAATATAATTTTTTAAATCATAAGAAAAATAACCTATAAATCCTCCTTTAAAATCTGGCAATTTAAAACCTGCTGAACCTTCCGCCTTTAAATTATTATTTTTCCCACTGCTGCTGCTGGTTTTTACATCTGCAGTTTCTCTGATTTTATTTCCATCTACAAACAAAGTTCTAATGATATTTTTGTCATCCTCCAAAGAACTGCCTGCGTAATTACCAATATTTTGTTTTAAAAAAAATAATGGATGCTGATAAGAATAATATTTTATACCTTTGGAAATAACATTAAACTCATTCCTGTAGCCAAAGCTTTTTATTGTAAATTTTGGATCCCATGCAATATAAGAAAATTTAGAATATTTATCTGGAGTTAAACTACTGTCTAAAAAACACAAATATTCGCTGCCTCTTAAAACATAAGCCGCATCCTGAGGAAGTATGTCCAAATTGCTGATAACTGAGGTTGTTGAAAGGACTCTCATAAGTTAATAAAGTTTTTCAATATTTTTAGCCCGCATGAAGTCAGGAAGGATTCGGGGTGAAATTGTATTCCTTCTAATTTATAATTTTTATGTCTTATCCCCATTACAATACCATCTTCGGTGTGAGCAGTTATTTCAAAAAAAGGTGGAATAGTATCGTTCTTTAAAATCAAAGAATGGTACCGGGCAGCTTCAAAAGGATTTTCAATATCATCAAAAATAGTATTTCCATCATGATAGATAAGGGAAGTCTTACCGTGAACCACTATCCCGGAATTTATAACTTCTGCACCAAATACTTCCCCAATACATTGATGCCCAAGACAGACTCCCAGGATTGGTATTTTTTTATAAAAATATTTAATCAGCTCTTTTGAAATTCCTGCATCAATCGGTCTTCCGGGACCTGGTGAAATAACAATTTTAGATGGTGACATTTTCTCAATACCTGGGATGCTAATTTTA
>JAUVXY010000104.1 GCA_030603375.1 Actinomycetes bacterium
TATCCTTGATGTCTAATAAAGCCATTTTTAAAAATAGTAATAATATCAAGCTTTCAGAAAGGTTATTTTTATTTCTAAACAGCGTATTTTTTGTTTTAGGATTTTCTTTGGTATTTATTGCCCTGGGTTCCACTGCAACTGCTGTAGGCCAGGTCCTGGTAAACTACTCGAGTATAATTGCAAGAGTAGGCGGTGGTGTACTTATAATCTTTGGGTTAAATTATATGGGACTATTCCGTATCCCCTTTTTAAACGCTGAAAAAAAGTTTAAAATGCCTAATTTTATAAAAGCCAATTATTTTGGTTCTTTTGTGATTGGTATTATATTTTCTTTTGGATGGGTCCCCTGCATCGGGATGATTTTATCAGGTATATTGCTTTTAGCAAGCAAGCTTGGCACATTGCCCCAGGGAATTTTACTGTTAAGCGTTTACTCATTAGGTTTGGGGGTACCCTTTATGCTCTCAAGCATATTTATAGGTATGTTTTCAAGGTTTTTAAAAAGAGTAAGCAGACGCCTTAGAATTATTCCCATAATATCCGGCATTTTTTTAATAATTCTTGGCATTATTTTTATTACTAATTCCATGAATGTAGTAATGAGTTATCTATACAGCAATATCCCATTCTTAAGCAGGTTAAGTTTATAGTCTGGCCCTTTCTGCGTGTTTTGATGGCAATTATTTATGGGTTGGGGAATTTAAATTCTCTGGTAGGCTTCTGCGGTTTAGCCCGTCAGATTAAAATACATGCGCTAAATATTTTTTGTCATAAAATAAAAGTGGTCATACCCATAAAATCTTTTAAGTATTTTTAGCCTTATTTCTTTTAATTTTATAAAACCAAATTTTTTATACAAATGTACGGCAGAGTGGTTTTCTTTTGCAACCCATAAGGAAAGATATTTTTTATTTTTGCAGATAGCATAATTTTGGGCAGAATGTAATAAAAGCAAGCCGGTGCCTCTGCCCCGGCTGGGTTTTTTAACAGCTAATTTATGTATGTGTAATTCGCCTTTACTTGAAGTATATTTTTCAAGTAAATTTGGCAAAATTTTTTTAAAGCCGTAAAAACCAAAGTTTTTTAAAATATCTAAAATAGCTAAATACCTGCTGTGCCTGGATTTGGTTACAGTATCTACAATACCTGCTATTTCATTTGTGGTATGGTTTATAGCTATGAATACACCATCAGGGTAGTTTAAATATTTTTCTGTCAGTGCTTTTTTTGCTGTACTAATTTTTTTACCGAACAGGGTGCTGTAATGAAGGGGGAATGCATTAAAAAGTAAATTAACAGACTGTGAGGCAAAGTTTTGGTCGAGTTTTTTTATTATAATATTTTCGCTTGTGTTTTTATTACTCATTTCTTCAGGTAATTCTGATTTTTTGTACTGAAGTCTTGTTTTGACTGCCGGGTATTTCTTATTGCTCTATAACAATTTTATCAGAAAATATAAACAAAATTTTTACTTTGCTATCTTTACCGGTAATAATGGTGTGGTCTGTATTTTCAGGCACATATACAAAATCTTTTTCTTCTAAATCAAAAATGTTATTTTCTATTTTAATTTTTCCACTGCCTGAAAGCACATATAAAGCTTCTCCCACATTATGTTTGTGAGTTTTTGCTGTTATGTCCTTTGCAAATTCAACAATTCCCAGATTTAGCCTGTCAGTTTTTACAATTCCCTGAGGGCCAAATGCAAATTTTACCCACCTGTCGTCAAATATTTTTTTTGCTATATCTTTTTCATTAAATATATTTTTCATTGTCTAAATGTTTTTAAGGTTTTATATTTTTATTACTATTGATATGAACCCCAAAATTTAGACACCAAGTTAATTAGTCAGAATAAGCTGATGGGACTCATTTCCTTTCATGTTTTCATTATTTATATTTTCAAATTCTTCCGGGGGCATATACCTCAGGGAAGAATGCAATCTTTTCTTATTGTAGACTTCTTCAATAAAATATGGAATTCTTTTTAGCACCTCTGCACATGTCTCATATTCAAACATATAGACTTCCTCTACTTTTAAGGTCCTAAAGAAAGACTCCATTTTAGCATTGTCATATGGATTGGCCTTTCCTGACATGGATATGGATATCCCATGACTGTTTAAGATCTCTACATAATCATAACAGCAATACTGGATACCCCGATCGGAATGGTGGATAAGATCAGTCGTATCTCTCTTTGATATAGCATCGTTAAGTGCTGCTATGGGAAGATCTGCCGATAGTGTTCTTCCCAGTGCGTAACCTATAGCTTTTCGGCTAAACCCGTCGATTAGTGCTGCAAGATATACAAACGAGGTGGCGATCCTGATGTAGGTTATATCTGCATGCCACAGCTGATCTATCCTGTATGGCACAAGGTCATCTATTAAGTTGGGATACTTCTTTAGGCCGTGAGAGGAGTCTGTAGTGGCTTTAAAAGCTTTTACCGCCCTGCATAGCAGGTTATTATCCCGCATAAGTCTTAGAACCCTTTTGTGGTTTACCTTAATATCATCACGGCGTAGCTGGGCAGTTACTCTTCTGTAACCATAGGAGGGAAAGTTAAGTGCAATCTCCTCTATCGCCTTAGCAAGGCCCATATCCGATTTATTCTTGGCCCTGTAGTAGTAAGATGGTCTGGATATTCCCACTATCTGGCACCCCCTTTTAATCGATCCCAGTCTCTCGAGGTTACTATGGATGAATTGTCTTTTTTTTTCATGGTATCCAGATCCCTGATTTTCTTTAACATCTCGTTTTCAAGGGTTATTTTACCAAGCAGTCTCTCAAGCTCACTTACTCTTAGCTTAAGCTTTGCCATATCCTGTGAGTCTACATTTTCAAAGAACTTACCGGTCTTGTAGTCTTTTTTCCAGTTGTTTATCAGTACTGGCGATATATTATATTCTCTTGCCAGCTCTGCCTGGGTTGCCGAACCCGATACAATTGACTCTACTATCTGCTTCTTAAAATCATTACCGAAGCTTCTTCTCTGTCTTTTCATTTGATGAGACCTCCTATCTCTCTTGACTTTCCAGTCTCATCAGCCATTCTATCTTTTAGTTAATATCGTGTCTAACTGTAGGGGTTCACCCCATATAGTATATTACTAAAAAGCAGTAGTTTAAATATTTAAATGCATTTAAATACCTGGACTACATTCCTGCAGCTGCATCTATAATAAATTTAATTCCTAAATAAAATAAAAATAAACTGCAGAAAATCAGGATTCCATTGTATATCTTTTGATTAAAGAATTTCCTGCTTGTACTAACCAAAAATCCTATGAAAAGATACCATATAAAATCAGCGCTGATATGCCCTATAAAAAAAGAAGTAATGCCTGCAGCATTAAATTGTACGCTTTTTATTAAAAATGCTGCTCCTATACTTATCCACCATATATACCAGTAAGGGTTGGTTAAGCTTATCGTGATGCCTTTTAAGGTTACTACAAATGTGCTTTTTCTGTTCATGCTATTTTTTTTAACAGCAGACTTAAAATCAACTCTCATCTTTTTTTTAAAAACTGAATATAGTATATTGCTTCCCAAATAAAGTAAAAAAATCCCGCCAAAAAGACCAATGGCTTTCAGTAATATAGGATTTTCCAGATATTTTAAAATTCCAAATACAAAACTTATAACTACAGCAAGCTCCAATATGCAGTGCCCGAGCACTATAAAAAAAGAAGTCCAGAAGCCCTTTTCAGCTACGCTTGCTACTACAAGTGTCAGCATGGGGCCCGGTGCTGTTGCTCCTGAGAAAGCCACTATCATGGAACCGATAAAAATTTGATATAATTCACTCATTTTAACTTTATTGTATTAATTTATGGGCTTGCAATTTTATTAGTCAATCTTCCTATTTTTTCAATTTCACATATTACTTCATCGCCCGGTCTTAAAAGTTTTTTATGCTTCATAAAAACCCCAACTCCGGCAGGGGTCCCGGTTGCAACTAAGTCACCTTCTTCTAATGTGACGGAGCTGGAGATATAAGACAGCAGTGTGTATACTCCATATATCATATCAGAAGTGTTGCCATTCTGCCTGAGTTCGCCATTTACGTAGGATTTTAGTTTCAGGTTTTGTGGATCCGGTATTTCTTTTTTTGGTACTACTGTGGGCCCGATGGGGGCAAATGAATCAAAACTTTTGGCTCTATACCACTGGCTTTCACTTTTTTGAATATCACGGGCGGTTATATCATCTATAATAGTGTAACCATATATATAATCGGCAGCTTTAGCTTCTGGTACATTTTTCATTTTTTTTCCAATTATTACTGCAAGTTCTACTTCATAATCCAGTTCCTTAACTTCTGGCGGATACACTATATCTTCCCCATTTTTAATTACACTGCTCTTTGCTTTGGAAAAAAGTACGGGCCTGTTTGGAAAGCGGCCGTCCTGCTCCTTAACATGAGATCTGTAGTTCATTCCTATGCATATAATTTTTCCCGGCGTATAAGTTTTAATATCAAAATCAAAAGACATACTGCTACCCTCCTTATTTAAATGCCGGAGCTATAAAATTGAATGGCTACAAGCTCTCAGTTATTAAATTAATATGATTTTTAATTACAATGCGCCAATTGTCAAATAATTCTGTGATTATTTTTCATCACTAATGTAGTACTATAAGTATTGTACGAATTTAAATAAAACCAAATCTTGACAGTGTACATTCATTAGATGTACAATTATTTCATGAAATTTGAATGGAATCCTGAGAAAAATGAATGGCTAAAAAAAGAAAGAGGAATATCTTTTGAGACAATTATTTTTCATTTAGCTCAAGGTGATCTTTGGAAAGTATCAGACCACCCTGACCAGAAAAAATATCCTGGGCAAAGAATTTATTATGTTAAAGTAGAAGATTATATTTAT
>JAUVXY010000024.1 GCA_030603375.1 Actinomycetes bacterium
GCTTCCTCCAAGGGTCAGAAAAATTACAGATAAGTTAGATTCAGTTGGTAACACGACAGCTGCTATTGGCAAAGGGCTTCTTATTGGAAGCGCAGCTATTACGGCATTAGCGCTGGGTCAGGCTTATTTCTCAAAAATAGAGCTGTTAAACGTAAATGTAACTTTGAATTTTATGAGGGATCCTAAAATACTTGCAGGCCTGTTTATGGGAGTTATTTTACCTTTCCTGTTTTCATCACTTTTGATGAGAGCGGTGGGTGAAGGGGCAAACAAAGTGGTAATTGAAGCAAGAAAGCAAATAAAGGATATATTGGCAGGTAAATCAAAAGGTGATCCCAAGGCATTTATCACTATAGTTACCAGAGCAGCTCAAAGAGGAATAATAATTCCGGGGATAGCAATATTTGTTATACCGACAGTTACAGGAATTTTACTTGGACCCGGGGGAGTTATTGCGTTAATAATAGGGACACTCATGTCAGGCTTTGCTCAGGCTATATATATGGCAAATGCAGGTGGTGCATTTGATAATGCAAAAAAAAGGATAGAGCATGAAGGTTTAAGTGGTACGCCCGAACATGCGGCATCTGTAATAGGCGATACAGTAGGAGACCCTTTAAAGGACACCGTTGGGCCGTCTATGAACATACTTATAAAGCTTATAAGTGTTGTATCTATCCAGACTGCAGTTTTGGTTGTGGATCTTTCTGGCAAATTATTCCATTTTTAGAGCAATTGGAAATAAAATGCAAGTTTATGGTTAATTATAAATGGATAAAGAAAAAAGCAGCATACATAAGATAATTGAGGGTTTGCTGGACCAATACACGAAAGAGAAAATAGATAAAGAAAGTTTTGTATCCAGGATTAAGGAAATCTATTTTGAAGATATTGGTTTTGCAAAAGTTGATCATCACCGCCAGCTTAGAAAAAATTTTCCAGAGGTGATATACGGAAAAGGCAAAACTACCGAACAGATAATTAAAATATCAAAAAAGATATTAAAGTACTCGCCTTTGCTGCTAGTTACCAGAACTACTGCTGAAACTTACAAGCAGTTAAAAAAAGAGATAAAAAACATAGAGTTTAATTCTGAAGCAAATTTAATTTTTACCCCTCTTGATATTTCGGAGGATAAGCTAAAAGAGGGGATAACTGTAGTATGTGCCGGAACTTCCGACATTCCAGTGGCAGAGGAAGCAGCTGTAGTCTGCTATCTTATGGGAAATAAGGTAAAAAGGATTTATGATGTTGGAATTGCAGGAATACACAGGCTTTTAAGATACAGAGAAGATTTAGAAAAATCAAATGTAATAATAGTAGCGGCAGGAATGGAAGGAGCTCTTCCGGGTGTAGTAAGTTCTTTCGTTAGCTGTCCGATAATAGGTGTTCCCACCAGTGTTGGGTATGGTGCAAATTTTAGTGGTGTTTCACCGCTTTTAACTATGCTGAATGCATGCAGTCCGGGTATTGTGGTTGTAAACATAGATAATGGATTTGGGGCAGGTTATACTGCAGGAGTAATAAATAATAGAATTTGTATAAAATAAATGTGGCTGCCTGTCAGTAGCGTAGATTCTGCAAATTTATTTCATAACTATATTTTTAATAGTATATGGTATTTTATTCAGGATATATTATAATTATTAAATAAACAAAACTTAGTACAGTTCATCTCCAATGGAAAGGACCGCAGTCTTCGCAGTTTGTACATTTTAAGAATGCAGGTGAGATTATAAATGATTGAAACAAAATATAGCGGACAAAAAATAGGGCAAATACTTTTGGATAAAAACCTCATCACTAAAGAACAATTGTTGGAAGCTCTGAACATACAAAAGCAAACCGGGAAAAAATTAGGGGAAGTGTTAGTTGAAAAAGGGTTTGTTTCCGAAGATGCATTTGTGGAACTTCTTTCATACCAGAAGGGCTTCGAATTTATAGATTTAACCAGTGAACAGGAAAAAGTTGACCCTGTAGCTTCTAATTTAGTTTCAAGAGAATTTGCCTCAAAGAGGTATGTATTCCCATTTAACATGAGCGATAACATGCTGCATGTGGCAATGAGGAATCCTCTTGATATCAATGCTATTGATGAGATAAGGCTTCTTACAGGCTATAATGTTAAGCCTTTTGTATCCACTCAAAAAAGCATAGAAAATGCAATAAAGATGTATATGTCTGATGATTATAGCCTTAAGGAAATTGAAGAAATTACAAAAGATCAGGATCTTACCGTAGCTGAGAGATTTAGGGAAGACATAGTTGAAAAAAATCCGCTTGTAAAATTGGCAAATCAAATAATACTAAAAGCTATTTCACTCGGAGCAAGTGATATTCATGTTGAACCCCAAGAAAAAAATTGCAGCATAAGGTTTAGAATAGATGGCGTGCTTCAGAAAATAAAAGATGTGCCTAAAACTGTTCAGAGACTGCTAATTTCAAGATATAAGATAATGGGCGGGATGGATATAACTGAGAGCAGGCTTCCTCAGGACGGGAGGAGTACATTTAATTTCCAGAACAGGATGGTTGATTTAAGATTTGCTTCGATACCTACAGTATTTGGTGAAAATATTACCATGAGAATCCTAAATCGAGATGAAAGTATGTTTGATATTGAGAAATTAGGCATGTCAAAAGAAAAGGCTAAGCTTTATTTAAAACTAATAAGCATACCGTATGGTGCAGTAATTATAACAGGGCCCACCGGTAGCGGTAAAACCACTACTTTGTATGCTAGCTTAAGCAAAATAGCCAATCCTGAAAAGAAGATATATACCATAGAGGATCCTGTTGAATACAGATTTCCCCAGATTATGCAAATACAAGTTCACCATAAAATAGGGATGGACTTTTCACGCGGGCTCAGAGCAATGATGCGAAGTGATCCTGATATAATAATGGTTGGGGAAATGAGAGATTTGGAAACTGCCAAAATGGCTATGGAAGCAGCTATCACGGGACATCTGGTTTTAACTACGCTTCACACAAATGATGCCCCGTCTACACTGGCTCGACTTTTGGAAATGGGTGCCGAGTCATACATGATTTCATCTGCAGTTAAGTGTATAGTTGCACAAAGGCTCATCAGAAAACTTTGCAATTTCTGTAAAAAAGAAATTGATGCTTCAGATATACCTATTGATGATAGCATAAAGCCTATACTTGAAGGCAAAAAGATATATACAAAAGTTGGGTGCTCCAGGTGCAATAATACAGGTTACTCCGGCAGGGTTGGTATTTTTTCTATAATGGTTATTTCTCCGAAAATCAGGGATATGATACTGAAGGTTAAAGGCACCAGCGAGATTGAGAATGTCGCAAAGGAGGAAGGTATGAAAACTCTGCTTGAAAGTGCTGCTGAAAAAGTTGCCGAAGGCATAACTTCTATTGAAGAAATGTACAGGATTATTTTCTGATGATGGGAAAAAATAATTTCGTACACCTACATGTTCATAGTGAATATTCCCTTCTGGATGGCGCAACAAGAATAAACGAACTTATTGACAAGGTATGTGAATACAATATGCCGGCTGTTGCCATAACTGACCATGGGGTAATGTATGGCGCTATTGAATTTTATCAAAGAGCAAAGAAATCTAAAATTAAACCAATTATTGGATGCGAGGCTTACCTTGCTCCGGGAAGCAGATGGAGAAAACAGGCGCATAGGAACAATAGGGAAGGCATGTCTTACCATCTGACACTGCTTGCCAGAAACAATGATGGCTATAAAAATTTAATGAAACTTGTAAGTCTTGGATTTATAGAAGGGTTTTATTATAAGCCAAGAATAGACAAAGAGCTTCTCAGGGAATATAGCGAAGGAATAATAGGGCTGAGCGGCTGTTATACATCAGAGACATCTACGTACATCCGAAATGGCAGAACTGATAAAGCTGAAAAAGCATTAGAGGAATTTGTAGAGATTTTTGGAAAAGATAACTTTTACATTGAACTGCAGGATTCTGGCATACCTGATCAAAAACATATAAACAAGGTCTTGCTGGAGCTGTCAAAAAAATGTGCAATCCCAATTGTTGCCACTAATGATGTTCATTATTTAAACAAGGAAGACAGCAGAGCGCATGATGTGCTTCTCTGTATCCAGACCGGCTCAACTATAAATGATACCAAAAGACTTAAGTTTTCTACACAGGAATACTACCTTAAAAGTTACGAGCAAATGAAGCAGATTTTTTCGGATTTTCCCGGTGCTTTAGAAAATAGTCTTGAGATTGCAGAAAGATGCAATGTAAATTTAAAATTTGACTTAAATTTAATACCTCCGTTTGATATTCCAGATTCGTTTACTCCTGATAAATATTTAGAAAAATTATGTAATGAAGGAATTAGAAAGAAGTACAAAGAGGCCACAGATGAGGTGAAAAACAGACTTGCAAGGGAACTTGATGTTATAGAGAAAATGGGGTTCTCAGAATATTTTCTTATAGTTTGGGATTTTGTTAGTTTTGCCAAAAAAAACAACATAAGAGTGGGGCCGGGAAGAGGTTCAGCAGCAGGAAGCATAGTATCTTATCTTTTAAATATTACTGACATAGAGCCATTAAAATATGGATTGTTGTTTGAAAGGTTTTTAAATGAAGAACGAAATAGCATGCCTGATATTGATATTGATTTCTGCTATGAGAAAAGGGATGAAGTCATAAAATATGTCACAAAAAAATATGGAGAAAGGAGAGTGGCCCAGCTTATCACATTTGGCACGATGGCTGCAAGGCAGTCAATAAGAGATGCCGGGAGAGTGCTTGAAATGCAATATTCAGAAGTTGACAAAATAGCTAAAATGGTGCCGATGGATTTAAATATAACTATAGACAAATCTCTAAAAATAGTTCCAGAGCTGCAGGAAATGTATGAAAATGATGAAAAAATCAGGGAGGTAATAAATACAGCCATTTCACTTGAAGGCATTGCAAGGCAGGATTCGATACATGCAGCAGGTGTTGTCATATCCTCGGAGGATTTATATAACTATACTCCTATCCAGAAAAAGGGAGATGGTGAAATAGTAACCCAGTATAAAATGGAAGATATCCAGAAAATAGGATTGCTAAAAATGGACTTCCTTGGGCTGCGAACACTTTCTCTGATAGATAAAACATTATTTTTAATTAAGAAAGCTAAAAATGTTGATTTAGATATTAACAATGCCAGTCTAAAAGATAAAAAAACCTTTGATATGTTAAGACAGGGAGAGTGTCTGGGTGTATTTCAGCTTGAGAGTACAGGCATGAGGGAGCTTGTTTTAAATTTAAAGCCAACTGAATTTGAGGACCTTGTGGCACTTCTTGCTTTATACAGGCCGGGTCCGCTGCAAAGTGGAATGGTAAATGATTTTGTAGAGTCAAAGAACAAAAAGAAAAAAACTGAATATATTGACCCGCGCCTCAAGCCAATCTTAGAAAGTACACATGGCATTATCCTGTATCAGGAACAGGTTATGAGGATAGCCTCGGAACTTGCAGGATTTAGCATGTCTGAAGCTGATATACTCAGGAGTGCCATAAGCAAGAAAAAAAGAAAACTGCTTGAAAAGCAGAGAAGCAAATTTATTGAGGGTGCAAAAAATAATGATGTAGATGCTGCTATTGCTGAAAAAATATTTGAGCTTATAAATCATTTTGCTGAGTATGGGTTTAACAAATCTCACAGCACGGCTTATGCTATGATATCTTACCAGACTGCCTACCTTAAAGCTAATTACCCTGTGGAGTTTATGGCTGCCCTGCTTAGCATCAGAATGGGAAGTCAGGAAAAAGTAGCGCAGTATGTTAATGAAACGAGAAGGCTTGGAATAGATTTGCTTCCTCCGGATATAAACGAATGTTATAGTGATTTTACGGTAATCGGGGATTCTGTGAGGTTTGGTCTTTCAGCAATTAAAAATATTGGGTCCAATGTCATAAATGAAATAGTGGAAGAAAGAAAAAAAGGCGGGAAATTTGAAAACTTTATAAATTTTTGTGAAAGAATCAGTAACAGTGTGCTGAATAAAAAAACAATTGAAAGCTCAATAAAAAGCGGAACTTTTGATTCTATGGGGCAGAGCAGAAAATATCTGCTTGAAAATTATGAAAAGATTGTAGAGGAAATTATAAAAATAAAAAAAGACAGAGACATTGGACAGTTTTCCCTGTTTGATGTTAACGGGAGTTCCGAGGATGAGTTTCATATTAGCAAGGCTTTAATTTACGATGAGGATTATGGCGAGTTTCCACAAAAAGAGCTGCTAAATTTTGAAAAAGAGATGCTTGGATTTTATATTTCCGGACACCCGCTGCTTGAGTATCAGGATATATTTTCCAATCTAACTCCTATTGCCGAGCTTTCAGAAGGAAAAGATAGGTCAACTCAGTGCATAGGCGGGGTTGTCAATAAAGTAAAGTCAATTTTTACAAAAAATGGAAAGCTTATGTACTTTGTAAATTTAGAGGATACAAGCGACTCTGTAGAGGTGGTTGTATTTCCAACAGTTGTAGAAAAATATAAGGAAAATATCAGGGAAGACAATATAATCAAAGTAAAAGGAAGGCTGGACAAAAAAGAGGATCAGGTTAAGTTCATCGCTGCTGAGGTTGAGGATCTTGCGAAAGTTAGAAAAGAAAAAAAGGAAATTGCAGATAGTAAAGCCGGAGAGTTAAAACCTGACAGGGCCGCAGGCGGCACCAGTACAGAAAAATTTAAGGGTAGGGATAAAGTTGTTTTTTCTGTGGAAAAAAGTTATTTAAATAGAGAGTTTATAAATAAATTTAGCGAAATAATTAAGCAAAATCCTGGCAAGGTTAGTGTAGAGCTTAAAATAATAAATGGCAGCGATGGTCTTGTTGAGAAAAAATATAAACTGCCGTCTGGCTACAAGGTAAATTTAACCAGGACTTTTTTAAACCAGCTTCAGGAAAATTTCCACTCCAGGCTTAATATAGAGTAGAATATTATAAAAAATATAACCGGAGGAGGTCATTTTGCGTAAATTAAAGTTTGCAGTTATGGGGGCAGGCCATGGCGGGAAAGCTATTGCTGCTCATTTGTCGATAAAGGGATTTGATGTCAATTTATACAACAGAACTCTCTCCAGGATAAAACCTATTATTAAAATGAAGGGGATCGAACTGGAAGGTGAAGTGAATGGATTTGGAAAATTAAATGTGGTATCAAACAAAGCCGGGGAAGTAATAAAAGATGCAGATGTGATTATGGTTGTGGTACCTGCTAACGGACATACTTACATAGCAGAGGTATGTGCGCCTTACCTTGAAGACGGACAGGTAGTTGTGCTTAACCCCGGGAGGACATGCGGTGCTTTAGAATTTTTAAAAGTGCTAAGGAACTGCGGGAACAAAAAAAATGTAATAGTGGCCGAAGCGCAAACTTTCATTTATGCCAGCAGGGGAATGGGACCTGTTTCAGCAAAAATATTTAGGATAAAAAACGCTATCCCGGTTGCCGCAATACCGTCAAATAAAACCGGCAGGGTACTGGAGATGATAAATAAAGCGTTTCCTGAGTTTATTTCAGCTACAAATGTTGTAGAGACAAGTTTTAACAACATGGGTGCTGTTTTTCATCCTTCTATTACGATATTAAATGACAGCAGGATAGAATCTACTCTTGGCAATTTTCAATTTTATATAGAAGGTGTCACGCAATCAGTGGCAAGGGTTTTAGAGGCAGTAGATAATGAAAGATTGAAAGTAGCGCACAAATTAAATTGCGGCAGCGTCTATTCTGCCATTGACTGGCTGTCAATGGCTTACAATGTAGTAGAAGATAATTTATTTGATGCCATCCACAGTAATCCCGGCTATGTCGGTATAATGGCTCCAAGAACTACAAATGTCAGGTATATAACAGAAGATGTTCCTATGAGCCTTGTCCCTATTTCAGAGTTCGCAAAACTTTTGGGAGTAGAAACACCTGTTATTGACTCACTTATAAATATTGCTGATTCAATATTTAAAAAAGATTTCAGGAAAACAGGAAGAAATCTTCCAAGGCTGGGCCTTGAAGGTTTAAACATAAAACAGATTAAGGATATTCTTATCAGGGGAAAGATGTAGGGTATGTACTTATGAAAAAGATATTAGGTGCTTGCATAGGGAGCTGCGTACATGTTGCAGGGATATTAAACTTTTTAAATTTAGCAGCAAAGGCTGGCTATACAACTAAATTTTTAGGCACAGCAGTAAAAATTGACAGTCTTAAAAAAGAGATTGACAGCTACGAGCCTGATGTAGTAGCAATAAGCTACAGGTTGTCTCCTGGCAGCAGCTTTCCTGTATTTAAAGAATTAAAAAATAAGATAGTTTTAAAAAAAGATAATGAAATAGAGTTTATTCTTGGAACAACAAAGCCTGTTGCTGAAGTTGCAAAAAAGTTAAATATATTTAGTAAAATTTTTACAGGTGATGAAAGCCGTGGTGAGGTAGAAAATTATTTAAAATGCAAAAAAACAAAAGCTTCTACGGAAATACCTCCACAGAACCTTATAGAAAGGATTAATTACAATAAGCCCTTTCCGATTTTAAGGCATCATTTTGGCAGGCCGACACTTGAGGAAACGTTAGATGGGATAGCTGCGATTTCCCTGAGCAAAGTAGTTGATATAATTTCTATTGGCCCTGACCAGAATACTCAGGAATTTTTCTTTCATCCTAAAAAAATGGACAGGAGCCAGGATGGTGCAGGGGGAGTACCGTTAAGAAGCGAGAAAGATTTTAAGAGCTTGCTTGAGGCAGCAAGAAGAGGGAACTATCCTCTTCTCAGGTGCTATAGCGGAACAAATGATATAATCAAACTAGCTGGCATACTTCTGGACAACATAAATAATGCGTGGTGTGCGGTGCCGCTTTGCTGGTACAACGAACTTGATAACAGGAGCAAGCGAAAGCTAAAAGAAGCTATAAAAGAAAACCAGTCTGTTATGAAATGGCACGCAGAAAGAAATATTCCGGTAGAAGTAAACGAATCCCATCATTGGAGCTTGAGATATTCACCTGATTCCGTGGCTGTAGCAGCTGCATATCTTGCTGCTTATAATGCAAAGAAGATGGGAGTAAAATTTTATGTTTCACAGTATATGTTTAACACTCCGCCTGAGACATCACCAGTAATGGACCTGGCAAAAATGTTAGCCAAAATTGAACTAATCGAAGTTTTGCACGATGAAAGTTTTACTACGCTTCGGCAGACAAGGTCCGGGCTTTACAGCTTTCCAGCTGATTATGATGAAGGCAAGGGTCAGCTTGCTTCTTCAACTTTGCTCCAGATGCAGCTTGAACCAGATATTGTGCAAGTTGTAGCATACTGTGAAGCAGATCATGCTGCAAAGCCAGAAGATATTGTGGAAAGTTGTAAAATTGTGAGAAAAGTCATAAAAAATTACCTTGAAGGATTTCCTGATATGAAGCTTGATGGAAGAATTAAGATGCGAAAAAAAAGATTAATTAAAGATGCTAAATTAATTTTAGAAAAAATAAGTCAGTTAGATGTTAACCATAAATATAATGATCCGCTAATATCTCCTGAAATAATTGCAAAAGCAATAAAATTAGGGGTACTTGATGCACCGCACCTGCAGGGAGTGAGGGCGGCATGCGGAAAAATAAGGTCAATATTTGTTGATGGCGCATGCGTTAATGTGGATGAAAGCGGCAGGATAATCAGTGAAGAAGAAAGACTTAATAAAATAAAAGTAGAATAATAATCTGTAATGCTTATAATACTTATAAAATAAAATTTTTAAGCACGCAGGTATATTTATAAAATAAAGGGAAAATATGTTTGAAAATAAAAGTGACAATCTTGTTGTGGGTCTGCCGTTTGGCTTCAGGGATATATTCCCGCTTGAATCTGATGAGAGGAATAATATAAGGGAAGTAACCAGAAGAGAATTTAAGCTGTGGGGCTATGGGGAAGTCAAGACGCCGGTGGTGGAATTTACAAAAAACATATCAGCCGGAGCTGGTAGGAATTGGAAGGATAAGCTTGTCAGTTTTTTTGATATCAGCGGAGACCTGGTATCTCTAAGAACTGATATGACAATTCCAATTGCAAGACTTACCGGAATGAGAAGAAAGAAAGACCAGCTTCCTGTAAGATTTTATTATTTTGCGAATTCATTCAGACAGGCTGGCATGCAGAAAGGAATAAAAAGGGAATATAATCAGGCCGGGTTAGAACTTATTGGTTCTTCGGGTTTTAAGTCAGACATTGAAGTTCTTGCAATTTTAGTAAGAATTTTAAAGAATCTTGGTGTGGGCGGCTATAAAATTGGATTGGGTCATATCAAACTAATAAATGGTTTATGCAGGTGGCTTGGCATGAATTTTCAGGATACGGAATGCGTAAAGAAAAATCTTATTTTAAAAAACTTTGTGGCTATAGAAAGATTGCTGGATCAGACAGACAATACAAAAGCAAAAGTTTTTCTTAAATTAATCAATCCTGAGAAAGATATTGGAAAAGTAGAGCATATGATCTCAGGCATAAAGGAAAAAGAAGTGCGTGACGGTTTTAACTATTTAAAAAGAGTATACAGCGGCCTGGAAAGTCTTGGATATAGTAAATATTTAATAATAGATTTAAGCATAATACGAGACTTTGACTACTACAGCGGACTTTTGTTTGAAGTTTATTCTTCTAAAACAACTGATATTGCAGGCAGCGGCGGAAGGTACGACGGGCTGATTGGAAAATTTGGGCTGGATGTGCCCGCAACAGGCTTTGCCCTTGATGTAGATTTGCTGCATAAGTCTATGGAAGATTCCAAGTTAAAGCTGTCTGAAAATAAACCAAAAATATTGCTTTCCAGCACAGCTGATGATTGTTGTAAAATAATTAATGTCGCAGATGTTCTGCGCAAGAGCGGGTTTGTTGTTGAGATAATATATGATGGGGAAGTGAATTTAGAAAATCTGGCAGTGGAAAAGAATTGCAGCAGTATTATTGTACTGGATCCAGATTTTAAAAATATTACCGTAACAGATTTAATCAAAAATAAAAAGCAGATAAAAAAGTTAGACAATTTTTTAAAAGAGATAAAAAATGGATAAAAAACTTAGCATAGCAATACCAAAGGGATATTTATTCAGCAGCAACGTGGAAGTAATCAAAAAAGCCGGGTATGATGTAAGCGGTTTGCTAAAAGATGATAGGAAGCTGTTTACTTATAGTAAAGATGGCAGGATGAGATTTGTCGTTGCTCGTCCAATGGATGTTCCAGTATATGTGGAACATGGAGCCTGTGATATAGGACTGGCAGGAAAGGATGTACTTGCAGAGGAAGAAAGAAACATATTTGAACTTTTAGACTTAAAAACAGGGGAATGCAGATTAATACTTGCAACCTTAGAGGATTGTGTTGAGAAAGTAAAAAATTATTACGATCATTTTGGGTCTGTAAGAATAGCAACAAAATATCCAAATATTGCCAGAAAGTATTTTGACAAAAAGGGTATGCAGACGGAAATAATTAAACTGCATGGTTCGGTGGAACTTGCACCTATTTTAGGAATTGCTGAGGAAATACTGGACATAACAGCTACAGGGGAAACACTTAAAGAAAATAATTTAGTAGAGATGGAAAGTATTATGGTCTCAACCACGAGGCTCATAGCAAATATTGTAAGTTATAGGACAAAGCATGAGCTTATAGATGATTTTGTTAATAGGATAAGAGAAGTAATAAAATAAAAAAAGCAGTGTAAGTTGAGTAAACGGCAATTAATCGTAAAGCGAAAAAATTATTAGGAGAGAAAATATTAAAAATGGAAAGAAAAGCAAAAGTAATCAGAAAAACCAAAGAAACTGATATTAAATTGGAGTTTATTCTGGATGGAAGCGGAACCTCAGATATAGAAACTCCGGTACCTTTTTTTAACCATATGCTCGAAAGTTTTACAAAGCATGGCAATTTTGACTTAAAACTTATTGCAGATGGCGATGTTGATACAGGATGCCACCATTTAGTGGAAGATATTGGAATTTGCCTTGGAAAGGCAATTGGCGAGAGCCTTGCTGACAAAGAGGGTATTAAAAGATTTGGCTTTGTGATATTGCCTATGGATGAAACAGAAGTTACAGTATCTTTAGACATAGGCGGGAGGGCATACCTGAGGTACAATGTAGACATAGAATACGAGGTGCTTGATGGCATGGAGACTATTATAGTAGAGGATTTTTTTAGATCGCTTGTCAGCAATAGTTTCATAAATCTTCATATAAATAAAAATGTCGGCCTTAACTCGCACCACATTGTAGAGGCTGTATTTAAGGCTTTTGCAATAGCGCTTCGCGACGCAAGCAGAAAAACTAAATCAGGTGCCATACCTTCAACCAAAGGTTTAATCTAAATTTTTACCAATTCAATATTTTCTGTCCAGAAAATCTGGGCAGCTGCAGCCGGGAGTTAAAATATGTATATAGCAGTAGTAAATTATAATATGGGGAACATAAAAAGCGTGGAGAACGCTTTTAAAAAAATTGGAGCCGAAGTTAGGGTTACAAGTGACTCAAAAGTTATAGATAGCTCAGATGGGATTGTTCTTCCGGGTGTCGGTGCTTTTAAGGATGCTGTTAAAAATTTAAAAAATTTAAATTTACTTCAGACAGTAAAAGAAAATGCTGGCAAGAAATTGTTTTTAGGCATTTGTCTGGGAATGCAGCTTTTGTTTGAACACAGTATGGAAGATGGCAAAAGTGAGGGGCTCGGCTTATTCGAAGGCATTTCTGAAAAAATTCCCGCAGGAGTAAAAATTCCGCACATGGGTTGGAATCAGATAAATATTGTAAATAGGAGGAGTAGGATATTTTCAGGAATAGATAGCGGTGAAAATTTTTATTTTGTTCACTCATATCATGTGGTTCCAAAGGATAAGAATATTATAAGCAGTGTAACAGATTATGGTACAGATATTGTGTCAAGTATTGAGTATGAAAATATATACGGAGTTCAATTTCATCCGGAAAAAAGCAGCAGCAGAGGTCTTGTTCTGCTTGGCAACTTCTGGGATATGGTTAGAGGAAAGAAATAATGAAAGTAATACCAGCGATAGATATTATCGGCGGCAGCTGTGTCAGGCTGACACAGGGTAAGTTTGACACAAAGAAAAGCTATTTTCCTAATCCAGTCAAGGCAGCTGAAAAATGGAAAAAAGAAGGGGCGGAGTGGCTGCATATTGTAGATCTAGATGGAGCAAGAACAGGGAAAATTAAAAATATTAATATAGCAGCAGAGATAAAGGAAGTTATTGATATAAAAGTAGAATACGGCGGAGGAATAAGAGATGTAGAGACTTTAGAAGAAGTAATAAAAAGCGGGATTGACAGAGCAATTTTAGGGACCAAAGCAACAGAGGATATGAATTTTTTGAAAGAAAGCATAGAAAATTTTGGTGACAGGATTATTTTAAGTCTTGATTATGGAAAAGATGGGCTGATTTATAAAAATGGATGGCAAAAAAGAACTGCTTTAAATGTGACTGGTCTTATGGGAGAATTAGAAAAGTTACAGGTTAAAGAAATTATAATTACAGATATTTCAAGAGATGGAACGCTGAAGGGGATAAATTTCAGCTTTATTGGGAAAATCTTAAAAAGTTCAAATATAAACTTAATAATTGCAGGCGGAATATCCAACCTTGATGATATAATAAATTTTAAAAAGCTTGAAGGCAAAGGAATTTCAGGCGTGATATTAGGAAAATC
>JAUVXY010000112.1 GCA_030603375.1 Actinomycetes bacterium
TATCATCGCCAACTAAATCCAGCTTGGCCTTTTTCTTGGCTTTCATATTTTCTCCCATCTGTATAATTTTGCTATTGGGAGAAATTTATCAATTAAATTCCGTGTTATCAATTAATTTGTTTATTACAGTATTCTTGTATACTCTAATAGAATCCTGGCAATTTTTTCAAAGGTTAAATTCCCATAGACCTCGTCTCCAACTCTCATTGCAGGTGATTTATCACAACATCCGATGCAACTTGTATGTTCTAGTGTAAACATCAAATCTGACGTCGTTTCTCCCATTTTAATATTTAGCTGTTTCTCAAGTTCAAGAACTACATTAGTTGAACCATTTATATAGCACGGAACATCTTCACAAACCTGAATAATAAATCTTCCTCTTGGTTTCGTTGAAATCAACGTATAAAACTCTGCAACACTTGATACTCGAGTCTGTGGAATATTTAGCTCCTTTGCTATTATTGCCATTTCATCATCTGTTATATAATTTTTTCCCTTTTTTTTCTGATACTCTAATAAAATAGGAATAAGCTTATCTGAAGTTGCACCATTCTCTTTTATTACCTTTTTCAACATCATTAAAATTCCTCTCAATAAAATGTTACTAATGTCTGCAATTACTCTTAATATTTTTTTAATTATACCTAATTATCAAGACAATATTTTGATATTATACATCACAATGTTAAAGGTTAAAATAATATTTTATCGTAATCTTTAAATAATTATAAAATTATAAAACTCAAAAAATACTCCCACATATTACTCACTGCTTTGCACAATGTCAATTTCGTAACCATTGCATCAAGTTTTTAAAAATAAATTTTTCTATTGCTATATTTTCAAATCAATCTTATATTTATACAGAAATTTTATAAAATACTTTAGAAAGGAAAATTCATATGGTAGATATCTTACCATTTAATGGGCTTATCTATAACAAGAAGGCAGCAACTGATATGTCTTCTACAATATCACCTCCATATGATATTATCTCTTCTGAAGAAAGAGAAGCTTTGCTGGCCTCAAATCCTTACAACATCGTTAATCTTATTCTCCCTCAGGACAGCAATGGTAAAAATAAGTATGAGCTTGCAAAGAATATCCTTCAAGACTGGACCAGCAAAAATATACTAAAAATTGATAGTGAAAAATGTTTCTATATAATTGAGGAAGATTTCTACATAAAGGGCCAAAAAAGAAGGATAACAGGTTTTATTGGACTGACAAAGATTGAACCCTACCATACAAAAAAAATAATGCGCCATGAAAAGACTTTGTCAAAACCAAAACAGGACAGGCTTAATTTGCTCAGAAGTTGCAGAACAAATTTTGGTCTTGTATATACGCTGTACAGCGATACAAAAAAGGAAATATCCGGAATACTAAACACTGAGACCAGCAAAAAACCATTTATAGATATAACAACGGAGTACGACAAAACTTTAAAGTTCAAACTATGGAGGTTAAGCAGTGTAAGTGCTGCTGAGAAAATAATTGATCTTATGAAAGAAAAAACTCTTCTGATAGCTGATGGCCACCATAGATATGAAACATCTTTAATATATAAAAATGAGACCATTTTAAATAATTCTGCAGATGAAAGTTGTTTTATGCCAGAAAATTATGTATTAACATTATATGTAGACAGTGGCCAGGATGACATATCAATATTTCCTACTTATAGAATCGTGAAATTCAAAGCATACCCCGGATCTAAAAAAATACTGCAAACAATAGACAATTACTTCAATATGGAAAATCCAGGTACAGAATCTAATGACTTTATAAACAAAAAATTACAAAATTCTAGTTCCAGGGAGAGAAAAAGCTTCCTTGTTTATTTTAAGGAAAAAGAATCTTACTTCTTAACCTTAAAATCTGGTGTTAACAAAATACCACAATACAATAAAAAAATAGATTACGAATATGAAAATTTAGATGTGAATATACTGCATAAATTTTTACTTAACAAGTTAGAAGCTGAGTATGGCATTGAAAAAATAAAATACTCCCGTTCAATAGAAGAAGTTAAGAAAAACATAGATAACAACAATTTTGATATAGGAGTCATTTTAAATTCTGTAACCCTAAAAGAATTGGAAAAAATATCTTCTGCTGGCAGGCTTATGCCGCAAAAATCTACTTTCTTTTATCCAAAACCTTGCACTGGCTTAGTAATGTATAAATTTGACAACACTAAAATTTAAAATTTTAAAGGAGATATATAATCTCCTTTTTCCTTTTTCAATTCTAACAATTTTAACTTTTGATCTCTTAAAATTTCAAATAAAATATCCGGTACCCCGCGGCTAATATTTTTATAAATATCTGTAATCCTTTCATTTTTTGAAATATTTTCCGGGATTCTTAAGGTAAATTGCCTCACATAATCCTCTTCAGCATAATCTTTACCAAGAAATTTTTTAAACATTTTTTTAAGATCCTCATACCTGGGAATAAAACCAGTGCCAATATCTATAGCACCAACTTCATTATTAACCCTCAGTTCCATCCATTTCAACCATACTACCTTATCTAATTTTGAATTTAGATATTCTCCATCATTACCCTTTAGGAAATAATTTACACCAAATATCCTGGGAACTTCCTGTAGAGACTGTCCAAATTTAATATTTATATCTACATACTTCCCGATAGGTATAGAAAGAAAATCAAGGTTTGACATAGGACTAAAAGTTCTAACACCAGTTTTCCCAAGAGTAGCCGCTGTTGTTTCTGACTCAATAGAGGCACCTGCAGTCACAATACCGTGCTCCCAGTTATATGCTTCCAGGACAGGCACCCAGGTATCTGAGTCTCTCCCTCCATATATTATACCGCCTAATTTAACACCATTTGGATCATCAAATTTTGGATCTAAATTATCAAGATTTTTCAAATTGGTAGTAAACCTTGCATTTTTGTGTGACGGGGTAATTTCATTTCCATCCTCATCAACTTTGCCGGGTTTCCACTGGCCAGAATAATTTATTCCTCTTTCCGGAACTTCCCCCGGCTTACCAATCCAGCAAACATCCCTGTCTTCAGTAATTAAGACATTTGAGAATATTACTTCATCTTCTCCATTTAATATTTCCCATATCATAGGATCATCATCTGGATTAATGTCTTTGATGATGCCAAAAAGACCTGCCTCAACATTGACTGCACGCCCCTCTCCTTCTATATTCTTAATATAGGCAATGTCATCTCCAATTATAGTTTCTCCCCCCAGCATTGCTGTTGAAGTTTTTCCACACATTGAAGGAAAAGCTCCAGAAAAGTAAGTAACCCTGCTACCCGGCCCATGAACTCCTGATATAAACATATGCTCGGTTAGCCAACCTTCTTTGGAAGCTTTACTTATTGCAAGGCGCATAGCCAATTTTTTTAATCCGATGGTATTCCCGCCATATTGAGTATTCATTGAGTAAACAATGTCTTCCTCTGTATCTATATAAATTCTTCTTTTATCTATATTTATGCTCACTGCATTCTCAAGCTCACCTTCTGAATGGACAAAGCCAAAATATTTATCACAATTTCCAAATCTTTTAAATTCCTCATATCCGGGCCGATATAATATAATTTCAGAATGCGCTACATAACTTGAATCTGTTAACTGGATTGCCGGTATGGTAAAAGGAGAATTAGCAGGCCCAAGAGTAAAAAATAAAATTAACAGTTCTCTGTCATTCATAATTTCCGACATGATATCATTTGTATCTGCCAGTCCTTCTTCTTTGTCTATTGTATTCAATCCATCCCCAAAATTTACACCTTTAGGCAACAAAAATTTTGTCCTTTTTTTATCCCTTGCCTGATCGTAAATCCCATCAAAATGCAGGGTCCGGTTTGCTTTGTTAAGTTTTATTTCCTCACCATCCATTATGGCCTTATTTCTTATATAATTAAAATCTTCTTCTGAATCATTGCAAACAAAAATACTTTTTGGATTCAAAAGCTCTATATGTTTTACTATGAAATCATTAAGATACTGATTATTAATATTTTTTATTTTCTCAAAATTTTTCTCATCAAATTTATTCTTTATAGTTTCAATACTATTTTTCATTTTTACCTTCCTTTTATCTTTTATTTCTATAATTAACTTAAATTTTTATAATAGTTTATATTTTTATAACTATACTAAATTTTTTTACAAAAATACAGGATTTTTATATTAATTTTTAATTTACAATATTTATTTATAATTTTTTTTAAAAAAATTAAATTTTTGGAGGTTTAATTGAATTTTTTCTAATTTTAGTGCGGTACTTTTAAGAAATAAAAAAACGGTGGCGACCTACTCTCCCACACCGTTACCAGTGCAGTACCATCGGCGCTGAAGGGCTTAACTTCTGTGTTCGGGATGGGAACAGGTGTTTCCCCTTCGCTATAGCCACCGTAAACTTATATAACATTGTTATTCTCTCAAAGCTTCATAGCGATTCATAGTATAATAAGTCCTCGACT
>JAUVXY010000071.1 GCA_030603375.1 Actinomycetes bacterium
CTCTGGTAGGAATTTGCGGCTCAGTTAGATGGTAGAAAGTATAATTAATTGGCTTAATTTGCTATAATTCCTTATATTTAAGAATATAAGAAGGAGTTTTTAATTAATAGTAGCATCCTTAAAGTAAAAACATATACTTTCATTGTATTTACGGTTGGATTATCTTTTCTAATTTATGTATTGCTTAGATATGGGAATGTTTCAGTCTTAGGAGTGGTGCTGTTTGGTATATTAATTTTTGCTGCTGACAACCTTTCAGCACCACTGCCAAAAGCAGGTAGTGTCTCGGTAAATTTTGGATTTTTACTGGCTAGTTTGATATTGTACGGACCTGCTACTGCGGTAATAGTAACAGCTGTAGTTGTGCTCAATATTAGGGAATTTGCTAAAAGAGTTCCCTACTATAAGCATATTTTTAATGCTGGTCAATATCTAATCTCAATGGGTATTGCGTCTATTGTATTTGAAAATTTGTATAACAGAGATATAGTTAACTTCTTTTATCCCAAAAACATGGGGATTATTTTTTTGTCTGTTCTAATTTTTTTTATTTCAAATACCGTACTCACAACTGGCGCTATTTCAATAAGTGAGAGAGCAAATTTTATTAATGTCTGGATTTTTAATTTTGCATGGCTGATACCATCTCAAATTTTTTTGGGTGTTATGGCAGTAGCAATCTCTTTTCTTTATAGATTGTATGGTCCGTTCACACTTCTTTTTACATGTCTTCCTTTAGTTATAGCCCAATATACATATCTACTTAGAATAAAAGAAAGAAAAGCACTCCTTAGCAGTATTCTGCAAATAGTAAAAGTGGTAGAGGCAAAAGATGTATATACTGCCGGCCATTCTGTAAGAGTAGCAGAATATAGCGAGGAAATTGCCAGAGGAATGGGATTAAATGAATACGACATAGAGATATTAAAGAATTTAGCTAACCTGCACGACATAGGAAAAATACAGATTGATCTCTCACTGCTTAACAAACGGGGGAAATTAAGTGATTCTGATTGGAAGAAAATAAAGAGGCATCCAATAGTTGGGTATGATATTGTAAAAGAAATTACTTTTTTAAAAGACAAAGCTGATGCTGTGCTTTATCACCATGAAAGAATTGATGGCAGTGGATACCCATACGGGAAAAAAGGTGGCGACATACCACTGTTTGCAAAAATATTATGTGTTGCAGATTCTTATGATGCTATGACTACAAAGCGGCCATATCGGGAAGCCTTAAGCAGAGAGCAAGCTATATTTGAATTAAAAAGAAATTCAGGGAAACAGTTTGACCCTGTAGTCTGCGAAACAATGATTGAAATTTTAGAAAAAAAGTATCAGGAAAAATGATAAAAAATTTTTTTGTAATATTTACAATAAGCTTTCTTTTTTTAATTTTGGGTATGCTGCTTGGCTTAGGTTTCTTCTATTTTTTTAAAGAAGAAAGTGTTTTTTTAATAAATAAATTTAAATTGCTTCAAAGTTTATTTGGCATACACGAATATAAAGAAGGCATGTCTGCAAATTATATTTTTTTAGTAATATTCTTTGGAAATATTATTTCAACTGCTGGCTATTTTGCGCTGGGTTATTTGAGAACTTTAATTCCGGTTAGCATATTATCCGGGTTTTTTGTAGCAGTTTTTTTGTTGTCCGGGACAATAAGGCATTCAATGCCTTTGCCTGCTGGGGTTATCATACTTTCTTCAATGGAAATGACTTATAGGATGATGGCAGTATCAACAGGCGAATACATCCAAAAAAATAAATTTAAAAATATAGTTACACCAATAGTTTCTTTCAGCATAATCTTTTTGATATTTTTAGCAGCAGTGTTTTATGAGCTGTTTTTAATTTATAGATGAGAATAGTTTCTGAAGACCATTTTTATTTTTTTTTGGATCTATATTTTTTCTTTATCAACAAACAATTAAAAACTAATTTGATAAATTTTACGGTATCTTTTATTGGGTTAACATAACTTGTAAAATCTTTATGATAAATAGTGCTTATGGGAGTATTTATTATTTTATAACCTGACCAGCTTGCTTTTATCAAGAGTTCGGGCTCTGCATCAAAATTTTTTGTTTTAACTTCAATGTTCTTGAGTACTTTTGAATTTATATATCTAAATCCTGATTGAACATCTTCTATCTTGTTGCCGGCAACTAATGAAATAATCCATGATGTAAAATAATTTGTAGCTAACCTTATAAAAGGCATACCTTTTATGTTTTTAAACCTGCTGCCAACTATTATGTCAGGATTATTTTTTTCCAAAGTTTGAAGAAAATTTGAAATTTCACTTACTTTATGCTGGCCATCAGCGTCAATAGTAATAACACCTTCATAGTTGTTGGCAACTGCACAATCAAAGCCAGTTTTCAGTGATTGCCCCTTCCCGCGATTAAAGGAGTGCTCAAGGAGTGTTATGCTGAACTTTTCAGGATTTGGAATGGACTTTATTATCTCTGGTGTGTTGTCAGTAGAGCCATCATCTACTACAATTATATCTAGTTTGTATTTTGAGCAACTGCTTACAACATCTTTTATATATCTTTCTTCGTTGTATGCTGGAATTAAAATTGCAATTTTTCTATTTAAGTTATTCATAGTTTTAAGATAGCTAAGGCTCTTTTTATTTTATTGTGCATAACAGGACAAGACTGCTTACTTTTTCGGCATAATTAATTTTAACAAGAGTTGTAAATTTTTGATTCAGTAATTAAAATGTCAATTTTTTTATCGTTCCTGGTAACAGGTATATCCGGCATTATCTGAATATCAAAGCAAAGAGCTACCTTTTTTACTCTCTTTGGCAAATAAGGAAAGAGCCTGTCAAAAAAACCGCCTCCATAGCCCAGGCGGTTAAAATTTTTATCAAAACCTATACCCGGTATGACTGCTAAATCTATATCTGTAACTCTGGCGCGTTCGCAGAGAAGCGGGGCTGGCTCCATTATACAATAAGCTCCTTTTTCTAACTGGTCCTTAAGATTACTTACAAAGTAAAGATTTAACTTATTTTTATCTACCTTTGGCAAGATAATTTTTTTACCTTTATTCAGCGCATCTTCTATGATTATTTTTGTATTTATCTCGCTTCTGAAGGGATAACAAATTAGTATATTTTTTGCTTTTATATAATTCTTGATGCTGAAGAATTTTTCTGCTGCAGCCCTGCTTTTTATTTCTCTTTCTTTTATGGAGAGAGCAGCTCTTTTGTCTTGAATATAATTTCTTAGTTTCTTTTTCTCAAGAATTATTTCTTTGTTGCTATTCCTCATAAAAAGTAATTCCAATACCCCCAGGCCCTAAGTGTGTTCCAACTACACAACCTATATCTACGCGCATTAGCTGTTTTGGCTTAAATGTATCTTTTATTCTTTCAGCCATTTCATCGCCCTCTTCCTTTGCATCAGAATCCCCGACTGATACTATCAAATTCTCACCATTTTTAACCATATGCTTCATGGAATCGATAAGTTCATTTTTAGCCTGGTTCCATCTTCTTGTAGTTTTGTATTGCGATACTTCACCAAGATTTATGGTAAGTATTGGTTTTATATCAAGCAGGGAAGCAATAAGTCCCTTTGCTCTCCCTATCCTGCCGCCCTTTTTTAAATATTTTAATGTGTTTGGGATAAACAAAACTGTGACTTTTTCTTTTAAGTCATTGACGGTTTTTACTATTTCATCTTTGGATTTCCCCTCTTGAACCATCTTGGCTGCTTTGATTACCAAAAAGCCTAATGGCATGTGGACACCCTCGGAGTTAATTATTTCTATATCTTTTCCGGGGAATTCTTTCTTTGCCACTGCAGTTGAATCTAAAGTGCCCGACATTTTTTTTGAAATGTGAATGGAGATTATACTATCATGATCTTTAAGGAGATCTCTGTATGTATTTACAAAATCTCCGGGTGATGGCTGGGCAGTTGTGGGCAATGTTTCTGCAGCTCTTAATTTTTTGTAGAACTCATCAACTGTTATGTCCACACCGTCATCAATATAACTTCTATCCTTAAATATTGTCAGCAGAGGAACAACAGTTATTTTATATTTTTCGCACAAGTCCCTGGGTATGTCTGAAGTACTATCTGTAACTATAGCTATGCTCATAACTCCTCCTATCTTAATAAAGTTTATAAATCAAAATAATACGATAATAATAATTTACTGTTAAAACTTACTGTTTTAAAATTTATAGCATGGTTATAACTTAAGCTTTTTTTAAAATTTTTTCAATTATAATTATTAATTTAAGTTTTTTTGGTATAATCATCTTTATGTTTTTGGGACTTTATGATTAGATTATAATTATACCTTAAAAATGGGAAAAGCTGTATGACAATAAAAAATATATCTTCTAAATTTATTTATGAGTGTTTTTTATTATTTTTGATTTTTACATTGATATTGATTCTTTTTTTTAATTTCACAGCGTGTGAAACCAAGGATAGGGTCATAAAAATTGGTAGCCAGGCTGTTCTTTCCGGTGAATTCAGCTCATATGGAGAAAATCAGATGATAAGTATTAAGCTGGCAGCTTCTGAACTTTCACCAGTTAGAATAGGTGGTTTTGATTATAACATAGAGGTAATTGCCAGGGATGATGAAGGTAATGCTGAAAAAGCTTTTTTAGTTTCACAGGAAATGGTAGAGGAAGGTGTGGCTGGAGTAATCGGTTCTACATTTGACGGTACTACTAAAGTGTCAATACCTATTTACATGGAGTACAGTATACCAATTATTACTACATCTGCTCAAAAAACTGAATTATCCGGCATAGGAGATAATTTTTTCAGGCTTATAATTAATAACAGGCAAAAAGTAGAGAATATAGCTTCTTTTATAAGAGATGAAGAAAATCCTCAAAAACTTATACTTATTGACAACAGGGATGAATATTCAGTAAACATGGTGGATTTTTTAATTGGAATATTTGATGATTGGGATGTGAATGTTCTAAGGAGATACTCAATTGAGATGGCTGCAGAAGATACAGATATTCTGATAGACAATTTATTGATAGATGATCCGGATGTTGTATTTTTCTGTGGTAAATATGATGAGCTTGCCAAACTGGTAACAAAATCAAGAGAAGCTGGTCTTAATTCTAAATTTATCACAGAAACGTTGGGAATGGATGATAATATATTTATTTTAGTAAGTGACCAGCAGTGCCTGGATGGAATAATTGCTGTAATTCCTGATCCACCATCACTCGCAAGATATTCTGAAGACATTAAAGCAGTAGATTTTCGCCACAAATTCATAGATTTTGTCAGTAAAGCAGAGGGGATAGAAATAGACCGGCCCGGCCCTTATGCGCCTTACAGCTATGACGCATTATACATATTGATAGAGGCAATGAAAAAGGCAAATTCTGTTTTGCCCGGAGATTACATAAAGGAGCTAAAATCTATTTCCTATGATGGATTGGTCGGGCATATAGAATTTGATTTTAAAGGTGATATGGCAAACCCTGTCTCAACTGTGTTTGTGATAAGAGATGGCGCCTGGGTTAGATATCAAAAATAACCTGGCCTTTTTAAGCAGTAATAAAGTTTATTGCCTTAGGGACTATTTTAAAAACTGCAGGCAACTTACAAATATATTCTCCATCTGCAAATATACTGAATTTGTGGCTGCTGTCCACCTCAATATTAGAGGTTCTAAATAGTTCGACGCTGGAGTCGCTAACATGCTTCCCTTTGTATACTTTTGGAAAAATTTTAATAAAATGCATTTTATTCATAATCTTTATTATGCATACGTCAAACAACCCGTCAGTAGGATCTGAATCAGGCGCTATTTTCATTCCACCTCCATAGCTGTGTAAATTTGTAATAGCAATCATCATTCCAAAATCCTCTTTTTTTTGGTTATTGTATCTAATAAAAAATTTTTTGGATTTAAAAGTAATTAAAGTTTTGTATACTGAATATTTATATTTAAAGGGGCCCTTAAAAGGGAGCTTTGTATTGTTTGCAAGGTCATTAACTTCAGAATCAAATCCAGAACCTGCTACACAGAGATAATAATATTTATTATTTATTAAACCCAGGTCAATTTTTTTAGTGGCTGCTTTTTTTATAATCTGGCAGCATTTCCCGATATCAGAAGGTATATTTAGGTTTCTTGCAATATCATTGCCAGAGCCTGTAGGGATAACTCCTAAATTTTTATCAGTTCCAGCAAGAGCGTTTGCAATATAGTGAAGTGTACCATCTCCACCGATACCTACAAAGTTTGAAAAACCATTGTTAAGATTTTTTTTTGTAACTTCTATAATATCATCAGAGCTTTTGCTGATATGCAGGCGATAGTCTATTTTATTTTCTTTAAGCTTTGCTTCTATTTCATCTTTTTTTTCTAAAGCTTTGCCTCCGGCTGCAATTGGATTTAATATTACCAATGTTTTCATATTGTAACTTTCATCTTTGTTTTATTAAAATTTTAAATAGCTATAACATGATTTTTTAAAGTTTACCAGAAAGAATCAATTATGTTAATAAGCCACAGTTTAATTGCTGCTATATGCAGCTATTTTATATGACTGGTTTTTAATTTATTAGTTTCAGGGGATAAACATTTAATTAATTTAAAGTTTCATAAAAATATTAAAATATTGAAACCTGTTGATTTTTTATTTTTAATCAAAAAATGAGATTTAAGTGTTAAAATCATCTACTACTGCAAGAATTAAAAATAAAAATTGGAGCAGTCAGTCAGCCAGAGAGCCTTCTTGTATAATTCATCCCCAAACCCTATCTTAGTTTTTAAATAACTCAAGATGTTTGCAGGGCCTACATTAGAAAATATTTTTACTTTATTTTCAAGAATAAATTCTAAAAATTTAATGATTTCAGATTTATAACCTCTAACTGAACCCCGTGGTTTAGCAGGTTTTTCTTAAGGGACACAGATTACTATCTACCCAAGTTAGCGAGATGCTGTCAGCCCTGTATCTTTTAAAAGCTGATAATAGTTATTACAAGCAGCTAGATTATTATATAAAGCCAGATATTCTTATTCTGGATGAGCTGGAATTTAAAAAGATACCGAACTATAGCGCTGATAATATTTTAGCTTCAGCCATAATAGACAGGATTGTTCATTACTCTACAGTTATTAAGGTAAATGGCAGAAGTTACAGGACCAAAAACAACAAGAAGGAAAGAAAGGGGGAAGAAGATGTGATATTTTTTGCTTACATCTATGGAATTTTCGTGGCCCATAACTCTGGAATTTTGTTTGACTTTGAGGTGTGAACGGGAAACCTAAA